>CALMSQ010000456.1:0-1765 GCA_937872345.1 uncultured Burkholderiales bacterium
ACCCCGATGATCACCGTCCACCACCTGAACAACTCGCGCTCGCAGCGCGTGCTGTGGCTGCTCGAGGAACTCGGCCTCGACTACGAGATCCAGCGCTACGAGCGCGACCCCAAGACGATGCTCGCGCCGGCCTCGTTGCGCGCGGTGCATCCGCTGGGCAAGTCGCCGGTGATCACCGAGGACGGCCTGACGATCGCCGAATCCGGCGCGATCATCGAGTACCTGTTGGAGCGCCACGGCAAAGGGCGACTGATCCCGCCCGCGGGCACGCCCGAGCGGCTGCGCTATACGTATTGGTTGCACTTCGCCGAGGGATCGGCGATGTCGCCGTTGCTGCTGAAGCTGATCTTCAGCCGCCTGCCGCGCCAGCCGATGCCCTTCGTCGTGCGGCCGGTCGTCCGCGCGGTCAGCGAGCGGGTGTTGAAGTCGTTCGTCGATCCGCAATTGCGCGCGCACCGCGACTTCATGGAGGCCGAGCTCGGCAAGAGCCCCTGGTTCGCGGGCAAGGCGTTCACCGCGGCCGACATCCAGATGAGCTTCGTCGTCGAGGCGTCGGCGGCGCGCGGCGGGCTGGACAAGCGCTACCCGAAGCTGGCCGATTGGCTCGAGCGCATCCATGCGCGGCCCGCGTATCGGCGCGCGCTGGAGAGGGGCGGGCCTTACGAGCTGATGAGCTGAGCCCGTTGACACGCGCCGGCGCCGGGCGTAGGGTGCCAACTAGACCGATCGGTCTAGTTGGCGGCGAGTCCCTACTCGTCGCCCCCGGGGCGCCTTCGCGGCGCGCGCTTCGACGAGGAGACACGGACATGCGGATTTCGAAAGAGAACGTGGACCTGCAGATGGCCATTCCCGGCGCGGTGATCCGCCAGCGGCCGGACTTCGGCGACGCCACCGGACTGGGCAAGATCAGCGGCGAGGTCTTCTCGCTCGCGGCCGGCGTCGACACGACACCGCTGTTCGAGGGGCTCGAGGGCGATTGCTGCCAGTGCCCGCATTGGGGCTTCGTGCTGCGCGGGCGCGTCACCACGACCGACGCGAATGGCGTGCAGGAGACGGTCGAGGCCAACGACCTGTTCTACTGGCCGCCGGGACACAATGTCCGTGCCGACGACGACGCCGAACTGGTCATGTTCAGCCCGCAGCACGAGCACAAGCGCGTGATCGCCCACATGGCCGAGAGAATCGCCGGGTCGAAATAGATGGCGCACGCGACGAAGCAGCGCCTGCTGGATGCCGGCCTGGCCATGCTGCTGAAGCACGGCTACAACGACCTCGGCATCCAGGCGCTGCTCGAGGCCACGAGCGTACCGAAGGGCTCCTTCTACCACCACTTTCGCGACAAGGAGGCCTTCGCGCTCGAGGTCGTCGACGAGTACATGCGCAACGTTCACGCGGGACTCGACGCATGCCTGGGCGACGAGACCGTGCCACCGCTCGAGCGGGTGCGCGGTTTCTTCGTCGCCTCGCAGGACAAGTATCGCCAGGAGGGATACATGGGCTGCCTGCTCGGCGGACTGGGGCAGGAGCTATCCGGCGTGAGCGACGTCTTCCGCAGCAAGATCGAGTGGTGCTTCGCCGAGATCGCCAGGCGCATCGCCGGGTGCCTCGAGGAGGCTCGCGAGCGAGGCGACCTGCCGGCCGATTCGGACGTGAAGAAGCTCGCGGTGCTGCTGGTCGACTGCTGGGAGGGTGCGGCGCTGCGCAGCCGGCTGCGGCGCGATCCGGCGCCGCTGGGCGAGATGCTCGACTTCTACTTCGGCAAGGT
>CALMSQ010000457.1:0-12081 GCA_937872345.1 uncultured Burkholderiales bacterium
ATGTTCAGGTAGTGGCGGTAGTCGAGGTTCTCGGAGAAGCTGTTGCCGCCCCAGGTGCCGCAGCCCATCGACAGCGAGAACGGCAAGCCGTTGTCGAAGCTGCCGCCGGTCGCGAAACAATGGGCCTGGTTGACGATCACCCGGCACACCGGCAGCTCGAGGCCGAGCCGAAGGATGTTCTCTTCGCTTGCCGAGTGAATGCCCACCGAGTGGCCTGCGCCCTGGTATGAATAGATCTCGCCGACGATGCGGCACGCGTCGTCGAAGTCGCGCGCACGGTAGACCGCCAGCACCGGCGACAGCTTTTCTCCGGAGAACGGACAGTCGGGCCCCATGCCGGACTCTTCGACCATCAGGAAGCGCGCGCCCGCGAGTTGCGGGCGCGACAGCCGCGCGAGTTCGGCGATGCGCGGTGCGGACTGGGCGATGATCGTCGAGGACAGCTTGCCCTGCGGCCACATGGTCGTCTGCAGGCGGCGCTTCTCGTCGGCGTCGAGCATCACGCCCCCGGCCGCCTCGAGCGCGGCCAGCGCCTGCCCGTAGACCGCGTCCAGGACGACGACGCTGTTCTCCGACGAGCAGCTGGTCGCGTTGTCGAAGCACTTCGATGCGGCGATGGCCTGCCCGGCGTCGCGAAGGTTCGCCGAGACGTCGATGATCGAGGCAGCATTGCCCGCGCCCACGCCGAAGGCTGGCGTGCCGCTCGAATAGGCCGCCCGGACGTTGCTCTGCGAGCCGGTGGCGACGATCAGGTCGGCCTGGCGCATCAGTTCGTGGGTCGTCGCCTTCGTCACCGGGGCGGGCAGGTGCTGCACCAGGTCGGGCGGCAGTCCGAGCTGCTTCAGCGCCGCCCGGACATAGCCCACGAGCACCATGCAGGTGCCCAGCCCTTTCGGCGATGGCGCGAGGATGATCGCGTTGCGGCCCTTCAGCGCGTTGATGATCTTGTTCGCCGGCGTGGCGGCCGGATTCGTCGATGGCGTGATCGCCGCCACCACCCCGGCCGGCCGCGCGATCTCGAGCAGCCCCCGCGCCGGGTCTTCGGAGATCACGCCGACGGTCCGGACGCCCTGCAGGTCGCGCAGCAGTCCCAGCGTCTTGCGGTGGTTCTTGAGGACCTTGTCTTCGACGTTCCCGAGCCCCGTCTCGCGGACTGCCATCTCGGCAAGTTCCCGGTTGCGCGAGGGCTCGATGATCGCCCATCCGGCGGCCAGCACCGCCTCGTCGACCTGCTGCTGGTTGCAACGCTCGTACTCGCGCTGGGCGGTGCGCGCCTTGGCGATCAATGCTGCGATCACCTCGCTCGCCTCCGCGGCGCGGGGATCCTGGACAGGGTTTGCCGACATGGGTTGCGTCTCGCAGAGGGGGTTCAGCGGGGAGGCGGCTGTCTTGCCGTCAGTGGATTGCGGCCACGGGCGCAAGGCCGAGCAATTGGCGCGCCTCCGCGGGGCTCGCGACGTGTCGTCCGTACTGCCCGCAGACGTCGGCGATCTTCTTGACGAGCTCCGCATTGCTGGCAGCCAGCCTCGTCGGATCGAACTTGACGTTGTCCTCGAGCCCGGTGCGGCAGTGGCCGCCGGCCTCCAGGCACCACTGGTTGACTTCCCACTGGAAACGGCCGGTCCCTGCGGCGACCCATGTTGCGTCGGGCATCAGCTCGCGCAGCTCGCTGCGAAGGAAATCGAAGACGGATCGACGGGCCGGCAACGCGTTCTGGATGCCCAGAACGAACTGGACGTGGAGCGGCGTCTTGAGCAGCCCCTTCCTTGCCAGCTGGACCGCGTTGTAGAGCATCGCGACGTCGAAAACCTCGATCTCGGGCTTGATGTCGAGCTCGAGCATCGTCTTCGCCAGTCCCTCGACGAAGTCGGGCGGGTTCTCGTAGATGCTCGCGGGGAAGTTGACCGAACCCGTCGCCAGCGACGCCATGTCCGGTCGAAGCCCCAGCATCGCGCCGCGCGCCGACTGTTCGCGCCCGCGCCCGCCGGTCGAGAACTGGATGATCATGCCCGGGCAATACTTCCTCACCCCCTCCTGGACGCGGGCGAAGAGCTCCGGGTCCGAGCTCGGCGACTCGTCGGGCGCGCGCACGTGAACGTGCACCAGCGAGGCGCCCGCCTCGAAGGCCTCGTGCGTCGACTCGATCTGTTCCGCCGGGGTCACCGGCACGGCGGGGTTGTCCTTCTTGCGCGGCAACGCGCCGGTGATCGCCACGGTGATGATGGTGGGTGTCGTCATGGTGTCCTCTCTCGGCGCGCGCCTCGGGCAGAAATTTCGATGGTCGAAATGATGAATTTCATCATTGCCATTCTATCGCGGCCGTGCAATCATTTCTACCGATGAAACAATCTGTCTCGTTCAAAGAAACGAGATTTCGAAAGGAGACAACGTGGGCATGCAGGGCCTGAGCTACCAGGAATTGCTGCAGCTCGTCGAGCTGATCAAGTCGTCGTCCCAGTTCCGCGAGTTCCGCTTGCGCTCGGGCGACCTCGAGCTCGAGCTGCGCCGTGGCGGTCCCGATGCGCCGGTCGCGCCCGCCGCGCGTGCGGATGCGCCGCTCAACGCCCATTCCGCGCCTGCCGCGCCCGCCCCGGCTGCGGACGCCGCGCCGGCGGTTAGCCAGCCGGCGCCCGTCCCGGCACGCCCCTCGGCGCCTGCGCCAGCGAAGGGGGTCCGTGAACTTCCCGAAGGCGCGACCGTGATCAAGTCCCCGATGGTCGGCACCTTCTACCGCGCGCCCGAGCCCGGCGCCAGGCCGTTCGTCGAGGCGGGCGCCGCCGTCGCTCCCGACACCACGGTCTGCATCATCGAGGTCATGAAGCTGATGAACTCGATTCCGGCGCAGTGCAGCGGAACGGTCGCCGAGATCCTGGTCGGTGACGGCGAGGCCGTCGAATACGGCCAGCCGCTGATCGTCATCACCCCGGTCTGAACGCATGAACCGCGAGCACCCGGCGGTCCGGCCCCGATGAAACACGACGATCACGCAGTCCGGCCGTTCAGGCGTGTGTTGATCGCCAATCGCGGCGAGATCGCCGTGCGGATCCATCGCGCGTGCCACGAACTGGGTCTCGAGACGGTCCAGGTCTATTCCGAGGCCGACCGCGACAGCCTGCCGGTGCGCCTCGCGGATCACGCCGTCTGCATCGGCCCCGCGCGTTCGGCGCAGAGTTACCTGAACGGCCAGTTCATCCTGTCCGCTGCGTCGATGTTCAAGGCCGATGCGATCCACCCCGGCTACGGTTTCCTCTCCGAGAACGCCGGCTTCGCGAGGGCCTGCGAGCAGGAGGGCATCGCGTTCATCGGGCCATCGGCCGACGTCATCGCGATGATGGGAGACAAGGCGCGCGCGCGTGCAGTGGCCGAGGAAGCCGAAGTGCCGACGACGCCGGGCTCGCGCGGCACGGTCAGCGACCCGGTCCAGGCGCGGGCGATTGCCGACTCGCTCGGCTATCCGGTGATCCTGAAGGCCGCTGCGGGCGGCGGCGGCCGCGGAATGCGCGAGGTCCACCGCAGCGAGGACCTGGCCTCGCAATACGAGAACGCGGCCCGCGAGGCCAAAGCGGCGTTCGGCGACGACGCGATCTACGTCGAGAAGTTCCTCACGCGGATCCGGCACATCGAGATCCAGATCCTCTCGGACGGCGAGAACGTCCTTCATCTCGGCGAGCGCGACTGCTCGGTGCAGCGGCGAAACCAGAAGTTGCTCGAGGAGGGGCCTTCGCCGGTGCTCGATCCCGCCCTGCGCGAACAGATCGTCGAAGCGGCCGTGCGCCTGTGCCGGCACGCGGGGTACCGCAGCGCCGGCACGATCGAGTGCATCCTCGACCCGCAGACCGGCCAGTTCTACTTCATGGAGATGAACACGCGGATCCAGGTCGAGCACCCCGTGACCGAGATGATCACCGGCATCGACATCGTCAAGGAGCAGATCCGCATCGCCCAGGGTGAGAAGCTTCGCCTCGGCCAGGCGGACGTCCGGCTGGCCGGCCATGCGATCGAGTGCCGGATCAACGCCGAAGATGCCGATGCCGACTTCGCGCCTGCACCCGGCCTGATCTCCGACGTGCACTGGCCCGGCGGGCCGGGCATCCGGGTCGACTCGCACGTCTATCCCGGCTATCGGGTTCCGCCCTACTACGACTCGCTGCTCGCCAAGCTCGTCGCCTGGGGGAAGGATCGCGCCGAGGCCATGGCGCGGATGGCGCGCGCGCTGTCCGAGCTTCGCGTCGACGGCGTCAAGACGACCGCGTCGTTCCATCAGCGGCTGTTGCGAACCGATGACTTTCGACGCGGCGACGTCCACACGCGCTTCGTCGAGCAATTCCTGAGGGAGTCACGATGAGCAGGAAGAAGCCGGGGGCGGCGGCGTCGCGGCCGTTCGGCCTGATCGACGTCACGCTTCGCGACGGACACCAGTGCCTGTGGTCGACCCGGATGACCACCGCCATGATGACGCCGATCCTGGAGGCGATCGATCGCGTCGGCTACTCGTACATCAACATCCTCGGCGGCGCCGTCTTCGACGTCTGCGTGCGCTACCTGCACGAGAACCCGTGGGAACGCGTGGCCTTGCTCTGTGATCGGCTGCAAACGCCGTGCGACGGGCTCACGCGCGGGCAGAGCCTGTACACGTTCGAACTGTTTCCGGACGACGTGGTGGCGCTGAACTCGTACGTGCTGGCACGGCTCGGCGTGAAGGTGCTGACCGTCTACGACGCGCTGAACGACAACCGGAACATCGTGTCGTCGGTCGTCTCGGCGCACGAGGCGGGAATGCAGGTCAACGCGATGATGACCTACACGCTCTCGCCCGTGCACACGGACGCGTACTACGTGGAGCGCGCGAAGGAACTGGTCGCGCTGAAGGCCGACTTCATCTCGATCAAGGATCCGACCGGTCTGCTGACGCCCGAGCGGGCGCGCACCCTCTTCCCGGCCGTCGTCCAGGCGGCCGCCGGCACGCCGGTGCAGCTGCACTCGCATTGCCAGTCCGGCCTCGCGCCGCAGGTCTACGGCATCGCGGTCGAATCCGGCTTCCGGTACGGCTATACCGCGTCGGAGCCGCTGGCAAACGGCGCCTCGCTGCCTTCGACCGAGGAGATCGACGAGCGCGCGCGCGCTCTCGGGGCCACCACCGGAATCGACAGGTCGGCCCTCGCGGAGGTATCGGGCTACTTCGCCTGCCTGGCGGAACGCGAGGGCAAGCCGAGGGGCCGGGTCGCGGAATACGACCCGGCGCTCTACGAGCATCAGGTGCCCGGCGGGATGATCTCGAACCTGCGCTCGCAGCTCGCGACGATGGGCATGGAGCACCGGCTTCCCGAGATTCTCGAGGAGGCCGCCAGGGTGCGGCGCGACCTGGGCTATCCAATCCTCGTGAGCCCGTTCGCGCAATACATCATCACGCAGTCCGTGCTCAACGTCGTCCAGGGCGAGCGCTTCAAGACGATTCCCGACGAGGTGCGCAAGTACGCGATGGGACACTACGGCAGGCTGGCCGCGGCGCCTTCGGACGAGTTCCTGGAGCGGGCCGGCATCCGGCCGGATCAGATCTCCGACGAGCCGCCGGCCGCGCATCTCGCGCCGGCGCTGCCGGCGCTTCGGGCGCAGCTCGGCTCCGGAGCATCCGACGAAGACCTTCTGCTGGCCGCGTTCTATGCGCCGGAGCTGCTTGCTCCGCTGCGCAAGCCGCAGCCGGCGTACCAGTTCAGGACGACACCGCTGATGGAGCTGATCCGGTACGTCGGATCGTTGAAGGACCTGCGGATGACCCGAATCCGCTTCGGCGAAACGGAGATGACCTTGTCGAGCTGAGCCGGTCGCCGCACGCGGTGCGCCGGCACGAATCCCAACAAGAGCCGGATCCACGGCCCTGAACGCCAGAAACCCACCGAGGAGACTCTCGCATGGAAACACGAACGATCGCGCGGCCCCGTCGCCGCGTTCTGGCAGCGATGGCGAGCGCCGCAGCGCTACTGCTGCCGGCCGCGTCTTTCGCGCAGGACAAGTTCAACGACTGGGGCTGGCCGCAGCCTTACGAAAAGGTCTCGGAGAAGTCGGTCCAGTGGCTGAAGGACAAGGGCTGGTGGCCGATCCAGGTCGCGTTCCAGGCGCCGTGGTCGGGCCAGAACACGGTGAACATCGTGATGGACCGGATGGGGCTGCTCAAGGCGCGCGGGATCGACGCCAAGTGGACCGCGTTCCCGTCGGGTCCGGCCATCAACGAGGTGCTCATCTCGGGCCGCTACCAGGTTGGAAACGGAGGCAACTTCCCCTTCACCTCGCTGCTCGACAGGAAGATCCCGGTCAAGGCGATCGGCATCGTCAGTCCGAACCTGCTGCACGCGCTGGTCGTTCCGAGCGATTCGCCGCTGAAGAGCATCAAGGACCTCAAGGGCTCGAACCCGCCCGCCACGATCGGACTGGTCACCGGGTCGTCGGCGGAGTTCTATTTCCAGATGGCGATCCAGCTCAACGACCTGCAGGTGGGCAAGGACATCATCCTGAAGAACATGCCGCCGGGCGAACAGATCGCGATGCCCAAGGGCGTGGCCGGAGTGGTCTCGTGGGATCCCACGCCCGAGCTGATCGTGTCCGAGCGCAAGACCGGCCGGATCGTCGACACGATCTTCCCGTACAACATGTACGAGGGCCAGTTCTACCTCCGAAGCGAGATCATCGAGAACGTCCCCGACGTCGCCCAGGCGTTTGCCGATGCACTCGCCGAGGCGACCCTCTGGACGCGCCGCAATCCGGAGAAGACCGCGGAACTGATGGCCGAGGATCCGAACCTTCGCCACTTCTCGAAGGCCATCCTTCTGCAGCAGATCCAGGCCTACAACAACCTGTACAAGCCGACCTACCTGTACCCGCATGCGCAGTTCTGGGGGCAGGCCAACGAGCCGATCTTCGACTGGTTGTTCGCGCAGAAGCGCATCACGCGACCGTTGAAGGCGGGTGACTTCGCCGATGCCGTCGACGAGCGGTTCATGCGGACGACCTTCGGCAAGCTCGGGTGGGCCGTGCCGAAGCAGCCGCCGTTCCTGCCGGCCGACTGGAAGGGGCAGGCGAACAAGCCTCCGTATCCCGAGTACATGCACGCGCTAAACAGCAAGCAGCCGCAGCCGTTTCCCGAGGCGGGCGACCTGACGAAGCCGTGGAGTTTCGCGGGTCGCAGTTTCCAACCGTGAATCCGTACCCGGCGGCGAACGTCTGCCGGCGCCGGTGGAGGTTCGCTCATGAATGACGTCATGGCCGGCAAGGGCGCGGCCGCCAAGCCTGTTGCCCGGACCACCGCGTCGACGACGCGGCGGTCCGCCGAAGCGCTCGGTGCCGCCCTTCCGCGGCCACCGGGCCTTGCTGCCAGGCTTCTGGGGAGGGTCAGGCGGCTCGGGCTCGTCGCTTTGCTGCTGCTCGTCTGGCAGTACGTCAGCACCTCGGTGCTGGACGAGACGGCGCGCGTACTGCTGCCGCCACCGATGGCCATCTTCTCCGCGGCGTGGGAATTGATGGTGTCGGGCGATCTCTGGCGACACCTGGGCGACTCGCTCAAGCGGGAAGCGGTAGCCTTCCTCTGGGCCACGATCGCCATCCCGCTCGGCATCGCGATGGGGTGGTGGAAGGCGGTCGACGAGCAGTTCGATCCGCTGATGGAGGTCTTGCGCCCCATTCCGCCGCTCGCCTGGATTCCGCTTTCGATCCTCTGGTTCGGCATCGGCGACACGCAGAATCAATTCATCATCTTCCTCGGCATCTTCTTTCCGATCCTGCTGAACACGATCACGGGCGTGCGCGGCGTGGAGCCGAATCTGGTCCGGGCCGCACGCTGCCTCGGCGCGAACGAGTGGGCGATCCTGCGGCGCGTCGTGCTGCGCGCTGCATTGCCCCAGATCATCACGGGGATCCGCATCGGTCTCGGTGTCGGCTGGATGGCGCTGGTCGCGGCTGAACTGGTCGGCGCGAGTTCCGGCCTCGGCTTCCTGATCAACGATGCCCGAACGATCCTGCGTACCGATTACATCATCGTCGGGATGGCGACGATCGGGGTCGTCGGGCTTCTGATCGACGCCGCCATCCGCGAAGTGATGCGCCGGGTCCTCCCGTGGTCGCGCGCGATGCAACAGTGAGGGGTTCGCCATGAGCAACGTCAGCGTCGAGCACGTCACGAAGATCTTCCCGGGCCACGGCGCCAGGGACGAGCCGGTGCTGGCGCTGGACGACGTCAGTTTCGAGATCCAGGATCAGGAGTTCTGCTCGATCCTCGGCCACAGCGGCTGCGGAAAGACCACGCTTCTGACCATGCTTGCGGGATTCGAGCGACCGACCGAAGGTCGCGTTCTCGTCGACTGCCGGCCCGTCGGCCGCCCGTCATGGACCCGCTCGGTGGTCTTCCAGGACTACGCGCTGTTTCCGTGGCTGACCGTCGAGCGCAACGTCGCCTTCGGCCTCGAGATGAAGAAGGTCCCGTCGGCGCAGCGAAGCGCGATCGTCGAGCGCAATCTCCGTCTGGTCGGCCTCGACGGCTTCGAAAAGCGCTACCCGCACCAGCTCTCCGGCGGAATGAAGCAGCGGGTGTCCATCGCGCGCGCGCTGGCCGTCGATCCCGAGGTCCTGCTCATGGACGAACCGTTTGCAGCGCTCGACGCCCAGAACCGCGCGATGATGCAGGAGGAAATGGGGCGAATCCTGGCCGAGGCCGACGCGGCTGCGCGCAAGACCATGGTCCTGGTCACGCACAGCATCGAGGAGGCGATCCTGCTGTCCGACCGGATCATCGTACTGTCGAGTCGCCCGGGGCGCGTCAAGGAGAACATCCGTGTCGACCTGCCGAGGCCGCGCGACGAGGACCAGCCGGGGTTCGTCGAGTTGCGACGGCACATCCGACAATTGATCCACGAAGAGCTCTACGCCGAGTCGCGATCGGCGCATATGCGAGCCTGAGCGCGCACTTGCCCGGCATGCGAGCGGCACGCACCACAGTGCCGTCGGAGCGAGTGACCTGAGCGAGGCTGCAACGATGCGGGGGGCATCATGTTGGACGAGCTCTTGAGTGTGCAGATGTTGGCGGCCGTGGCGATCGGCGCCGTGGCGGGATGGATTCGTGGCGTGACGGGCTTCGGAGCGGCGATGGTGATGACGCCGCCGCTCAGCCTCATGTTGGGTCCGCAACTCGCGGTGCCTGTCACCCTGATGCTCGAGACATTCGCGGCAGCGCCGATGCTGCCTGCGGCTGCGCGGATCGCGCAGTGGAGAGTTCTCGCGCCGATCTCCGTGGCGGCCGTGGCGTTCGTGCCTGTCGGGGCCTATGTGCTCGCGACAGCGGAGCCGGATCCGCTGCGGCGTGCCATCGCATTGATCGTCATCGTTTTCGCGCTGCTGCTGCTCAGCGGTGCTCGATATCATGGTCGGCAGCGCCTGTCGACCTCGGTCGGACTCGGCAGCCTCAGCGGAACCATGTTGGGAGCCACCAGCATCGGAGCGCCCCCGGTGATCCTCTACCTGCTCGCGGGTCCCGAGCCGGTTCACGTCACCCGGGCGAACCTCACGCTCTACGTCGTCGTGATCTCCGCGGTGGGACTTCTGTCCCTCGCATACCGGGGCGTGATCGACCAGCGCGTGATGCTGTTCACAGCGGCGATGGCGCCGCTCTTCGTGGTCGGAGTGATCGCCGGTTCGCGCTTCTTCGCCTACCTGAGCGACCAGCGCTTCCGCCGGTTTACGATGGTATTCATGCTTCTCGTGTCGACGTTCGTCCTGTTGGCCTGACGTACAATGAACGCATCGCGATTTCGTTGGCGCGCCGTCGGCGCCCGTCCACGATAGATGGTCAAGCGGCGCCACGATGCTCCCACCGAGTCGATCGCCCTGCGAGCGTTCGCGGTGCTCGAGGAGGTGGTGCGCGCTGCGGCACCGATGTCGCTCGACGAAGTGACGCATGCGCGCGGGCTTCCCAAGCCGACCACGTTCCGCATTCTCAGCCTGCTTCAGTCGGCCGATCTGCTGCGGCGCGAACCGCTGACCAAGCGCTATACGGTCGGCCCGCGCCTGACGGCCTTCGCGCTCGATCTCTGGCGTCAGTCGACTCTGCGGGTCCAGTGGCACCGCGCGCTCGAGGAAGCGGTCGAAGAAATCGGCGAGAGCTGCAACCTCACGATCCTCGAGGGCGACAAGGTGCTCTATCTCGACCGGGTCGAGACGCGCCGCCCGCTTCGGCTGCATCTGGAACCCGGGACGCGTGTACCGCTGCATTGCACGGCCAGCGGCAAGCTGTTCCTCTGCCAGATGAGCCGCGAGCAGATCCGCAGGCTCCTGGGTGCCGAGCCGCTCGAGTCCCACACCGACAAGACGATTACCCGCTACGCCGACTTGTTCGAGGACCTCGCGCGAGTGCTGGGGACGCAGGTCGGGACGCACGACTGCGAGCTGTTCGACGATTCGGTGGCGATCGCGGTTCCGATTGCCGACGCGGCGGGCTACATCTATGCCGCCGTCGCGGTCCACGCGCCGTCGTCGCGCGAGAGCATCGAGAGTTGCATGCGGTATCTCCCGGCATTGCGGAAGGCGGCAGCCCGGATCGCCGCGACCATGACCCCACCGCCTTCCGAGCCCCCCGGGCGCCCGGCCCCAGCCGTCAAGCGAGGGCCGAACTCCACGAAGCACGAATCAGGTGTGCCGGTCAGGCCGGCCGGCTCGTCGAAGCGCGGGGCCGCTGCGCGGGCATCTTCGCGCCGGCCGCTGCGCTGAAGGCAGCGCACGGACCGAATTGAAGGGGGCGCGCATTGACGCCGCTCGGTGTGCGCGCGCCGCGGCTCCAGGCGTCGGCCTGCAACTGTGCGAGCGCTTGTCGCCCCGGCGGTCCAGCATGCGCGAACCGATCTTGCGCCGACCCGGCCGCGCAAACCGGCGCAAAATGAGTCCGGCCGCTCGTGCGGCGTCGCCTGCGCCGGCGGTCGTTCGATCAACCTCGATCAGTTGAGGGATTCGCCATGAGCACACTCGCGATACTCCGCAGGTCCGGATTCCCGATCATCGCCGCGGCCGCCGCGCTCGCACTGTCGACCGGCGCGCTGGCGCAGCAGATGAACCTGAAGCTCGGCGGCGCCGCCGAAGTGCCGCCGGTCACGACTGCCGCCGCCGGCTCCGGAACCATCACCGTTGGCGCCGACAAGTCGATCAGCGGCTCCGTGACCACGACCGGCATGAAGGGCACGATGGCGCACATCCACGAGGGCGCGGCGGGCGCGAACGGCCCGGTGGCCATTGCGCTGGTCCATGACGGCGACGGCAAGTGGGCCGTGCCGGCCGGAGCGAAGCTCAACGACGCGCAATACGCGGCGTTCAAGGCCGGAAAGCTGTACGTGAACGTGCACAGCGCGCAGCACCCGGGCGGGGAAGTGCGCGCGCAACTGACGCCGTGACGACGACGTCGCGGCCCTGCGAGCGGCACGGCCGCGCACGGTGCGTGGGCATGCCGCTCCGCGCTTAGAATCGGCGTTCCCGATCAGGAGCGGAGATTCCGATGCCCGACACCGTCGCCTTCATAGGCCTGGGCGCGATGGGCGCGCCGATGGCGTCCAACCTGCAGGCGGCAGGCTTCGCGCTGCGCGCCTGGAACCGTAGCCCGGAGCGCGCGCGTCCGCTTGCCGAGCGTGGCGCGACCGCCTGCGCGTCGATCGCCGAGGCGGTGCAGGGCGCGCGATTCGTCGTCTCGATCGTCGCCGACGACGAGGCGACGCGCGCGGTGATGCTGGGCGAGCGCGGCGTCGTGGCCAGCGCCGCGCCCGGAACGTCGATCGTCGATTGCAGCACCAACACGCCGGCAATGGCCCGCGAGGTCGCGCAGGCTGCAGCGGCGCGCGGCCTCGTCTACCTCGACGCGCCGGTGTCCGGCAGTGTGCCGCAGGCGCGCAATCGAGAGCTGGTGTTCATGGTGGGCGGCGACGCGGCCGCGATCGAATCGGCGCGCCCGTTGTTCGACGCGATGGGGCGGATGACGGTGCACGTCGGCGCGAGCGGCGCGGGCGCGACGATCAAGCTGGTGAACAACATGCTGTCGGGCACGATGACGGCGGCGATGGC
>CALMSQ010000458.1:0-12356 GCA_937872345.1 uncultured Burkholderiales bacterium
CCGATGTCGACCATCGTGTCGTGCGGATAGCGGCACCCCTCGCGCGCCGGCCCGCCGCCGGCAGCGGGTCCTTCGCCCATCGCCGCACGCCATGCGCCTGCCGGATCGGCCGAGCAGTACACCTGCGCCGAGCGCCGGAACCCGTCCGCCGACAACCCGACCGGTACCAGGTAGACCGACGCACCCGCTTCTTCCAGCGAACGCTCGAGCTTGCGGCAGAACGGGCAATCCGGCGCCGACCAGATCACCGCGACGAACGGCGTGCGGCGCTTCACCTTGACCAGTCGCTCGAACGGCAGCGCCTGGACCCGCTCGCGCTGCCAGCGCAGCAGCCCTTCGGCGCTTCCCTCGGCCGCGTCCGACGTCGACCAACCGGGCGAGCGCACGTTCGCCGTCCACTTCATGTCGTCGCGGAAATAGGCGCTGGGGCGGCCCGGCGCGTCGGAACGCAACGCGTAGTAGCGCGGAAACACCGTCGGCTCGATGCGGAATCCGGGACGCAGCGCCATGCCCGTCTCGCGCTCGAAGGTCGCGCGCGCCGCGGCCACGTCGGCCTTCCACGCCGGCGCCGCCTCGTCGGGCGCCGCAATCGCCGCCGCCGCGAACGCCAGGCAGGCGATGCCGCCCGACAACCATTTCCGAATGCCTGCCTTCATCGTCGTCTCCCGGTTCGATCCGGCATGGCCGCCTGCCGAAGTCCTCGCGGCCGCCCCTACATCTTCTCGGTCTCGCCCTGCCGCGGCTGCCATTTCATCAACCGCTTCTCGATGACGCCGACCAGCGCGTCGAGCAGCAGCGCGAACGCAGTCAGCACGACGATGCCCGCGAACACGGTGTTGATGTCGAAGGTGCCCTCGGCCTGAAGGATCAGGTAGCCGACGCCGCGCGCCGAGCCGAGGTACTCGCCGACCACCGCGCCGACGAAGGCGAGCCCCACCGAAGTGTGCAGGCTCGAGAACACCCAGCTGGTCGCACTCGGAAGGTAGACGTGCCGCAGCAGCTGCCGATTCGTCGCGCCGAGCATCCGCGCGTTGGCGAGCACGTTGGGGCTCACCTCGCGCACGCCCTGGTAGACGTTGAAGAACACGATGAAGAACACCAGCGTGACGCCCAGCGCCACCTTCGACCAGACGCCCAGCCCGAACCAGATCGAGAAGATCGGTGCGAGGATGACCCGCGGCATCGAGTTGGCCGCCTTCACGTACGGGTCGAGGATCGCCGAAGCGGTCGGGCTGAGCGCGAGCCACATCCCGACCGCGAGCCCGCCGACGGTGCCGATCGCGAACGCGGCGACCGTCTCGAACATCGTGACGCCCAGGTGCACGAAGATCTCGCCGGTAGCGAACCACTCGACGATGCGGACGAACACCTTCCACGGCTCGCCGAAGAAGAACGCGGCCTGGTCGGGGTTGGAAAAGTAGAACGGCGGCAGCAGCGTCGGGCTGGTGAGGACGTGCCACGTGCCGATGACCAGCGCGAGCACCAGCAACTGGTAGACGCGAAGCATCGATCGCGAGGTCTTCATGGCCCTGGGCGCGGCGCTCGATCGGCGGCTCTCAGGCGGCGCGCTTCTGCTGCGCGTAGCCCTTGAGCACTTCCTCGCGCAGCACCGCCCAGATGCGCCCGTGCAGCGCGACGAACGCGGGCTGGGTGCGGATCTCGGCGACGTCGCGCGGCCGCGGCAGGTCGACGACGAACTCGCCGATCGGGCGAGAACCCGGGCCGGCCGACATCACGACCACGCGGTCGCTCATTGCAATCGCCTCGTCGAGGTCATGCGTGATGAACAGCACCGCCTTGCGGCGCGCCGCCCAGAGCTCGAGCACCTCGTTCTCCATCAGCTGTCGCGTCTGGATGTCGAGCGCCGAGAACGGCTCGTCCATCAGGATGATGTCCGGGTCGAGGATCAGCGTCTGCGCCAACGCCGCGCGCTTGCGCATGCCGCCCGAAAGCTGGTGGGGATAGCGGTCTCCGAACCCGGCCAGCCCGACGCGGGCGAGCCACTGCTCGCCCTGGCGTCGCGCCTGCGCATCGGGCACGCCGCGGAACTGCAGGCCGGCGATCACGTTGTCGAGCGCGCTGCGCCAGGGCATCAGTGCGTCGGCCTGGAACATGTAGCCTGCGCGAGCGTTGATGCCGGACAGTCGGTGCCCGAACACGTCGACGCGGCCGGCGGAAGGCTCGAGCAGGCCGGCGCCGACGTTGAGCAGCGTCGACTTGCCGCAGCCGGTCGGGCCGACCACCGAGACGAACTCGCCGGGCGCCACCCGCAGCGTGACGTCGCGCACCGCCGTGTAGCGCTGCGACGGGTCGTCGCGCGACACGAACGTGCAGGTGATGCCCTCGAGGGCGAGCGCGGGCGCCGAGGCGGCCGCCGCACCGTCGCCCACGCGCTGGCCGCCGCTCACTTGAGCTTCGCGAGCGCCTTGCGCGTGAATTCGTTGGTATAGGTGCGCGAGAGGTCGATCTGGTCGGGCTTGACCTTCGGATTGAAGCTCGCCATCGCCTTGAGCGTCGTCTTCGCGCCGACGTCGGGAATGATGCCGTCGGGGCTGACCGCGTCCTTGACGTTGTTGTACGAGGCGAGGTACAGCGCACGGTCGCCGAGCAGGTACGCCTCGGGCACGGTCTTGATGATGTCCGACGGCCCGGCCTGCTGCAGCCACTTCAGCGCCTTCACCATCGCGTTGGTCAGCGCCTGCACGGTGTTGGGATGCTTCTTCACGAAGTCTTCCGGCGCGTACAGGCAACCGGCTGGCATCGGCCCGCCGAACACCTGCTCGGTGCCCTTCAGCGTGCGCGTGTCGGCGACGATCTTCACGTCGCCCTTCTGCTCGAGCATCGTCATCACCGGGTCGACGTTGGACAGCGCGTCGATCTGCCCGGACCGGATCGCGGCAAGCGCGGCGTTGCCGGTGCCCACGCCGATGAACGACACGTCGGACGCTTTCATGCCGTTCTTGGTCAGGAAGTAGGTGACCATCATGTTCGTCGACGAGCCGGGCGCCGACACGCCGATCTTCATGCCCTTCAGGTCGGCGGGGGTCTGGTACTTCGCCTTCGTCGAGACGCCGAGCGAGATCGCCGGCGCGCGGCCCTGCAGCACGAAGGCCTTGAAGTACTGCTTGTTCGCCTGCAGGTTGATCGTGTGCTCGTAGGCGCCCGAGACGACGTCGGCCGAGCCGCCGACCACCGCGCGCAGCGCCGCCGAGCCGCCGGCGAAGTCGACGATCTCGACGTCGAGCCCCTCTTCCTTGAAGTAGCCGCGCTGCTCGGCGATCGTGAGCGGCAGGTAGTAGAACGCCGCCTTGCCTCCGACGGCGATCGTGAGCTTCGGCTTCTCGGGCGCCTGCGCGCCGGCGGCGAGCGGCAGCACTGCGGCGACGATGCCGCCCAGGGCCGCGGTGAGAATGCGTCTGCGCATGTCGATGTCTCCTGTCGGTTCGGTTGTCGACGGGCGCGGGGCCTGCCCGGATCGGTCGCCAGATTAACCGATGAGTCAAGCCCGCGGCAGTGCCGAAAACCCGATCACACCACGCCTTCGGCGCGCAGCGCGGCGATCGCACCGGCGTCGTAACCAAGCTCGGCAAGTACCTCTTCGGTGTGCTCGCCGAGCGCGGGCCCGACCCAGCGGGTCGCTCCGGGCGTCTCCGACAGCTTCGGCACCACGGCCGGCACCGCGAGCGGCGTGCCGTCGGGCAGGCGCACCCGCTCGATCATGGCGCGCGCGAGGTACTGCGGGTCGGCCACCATGTCGGCGACGCTGTAGATGCGGCCGCTCGGCACGTCCGCGCGCGCCATCGCGTCGAGGCCCTCGTCGAGCGTATGCGCCGACGTCCACGCGGCGATCGCGTCGTCGATCCGCTGCGCCTGCGCGGCGCGGCCGGCGTTGACCGAGAGCGCCGGGTCGTCGGCGAGGTCGGCGCGACCGATCGCCCGCATCAGCCGCTTGAAGATCGAGTCGCCGTTGCCGCCGATGACGATGTGCCGGCCGTCGGCGGTCGGATAGGTGTTCGACGGGACGATGCCGGTCAGGTTGGTGCCGGTGCGCTCGCGCACGAGTCCATAGCGGTCGAACTCGGGCAGCGTGCTCTCCATCATGTTGAACACGGCCTCGTAGAGCGCGACGTCGACCACCTGCCCGCGCCCGGTCTCGCGCCGGCCGTGCAGCGCCATCAGCGCGCCGATGACGCCGTGCAGCGCGGCCAGCGAGTCGCCGATCGACAGGTTCAGGCGCACCGGCGGCCGGTCGGGAAAGCCGGTGACGTAACGCATGCCGCCCATCGACTCGGCGATCGCACCGAAACCGGGGCGGTCGCGGTACGGACCGGTCTGCCCGTAGCCCGACAGGCGAACCAGGATCAGCCCCGGGTTGTCGCGCGAGAGCGACTCGTAGCCGAGCCCCCATTTCTCGAGCGCGCCGGGCCGGAAGTTCTCGATCACGATGTCGCTGCGCGCGGCCAGCTCGCGAACGATGCGCTGGCCGGCGGCGACGCGCAGGTCGAGCGTCACCGAGCGCTTGTTGCGCGCCTGCACGTACCACCACAGCGAGGTGCCCGACGGATCGTCGGGATGGAGCTTGCGCCACTTGCGCAGCGGATCGCCGCCTTCGTGGCCGTCGCGCGCCGGCGGTTCGACCTTGATCACGTCGGCGCCGAACTCGGCCATCATCCGGGCCGCGAAAGGACCGGCGATCAGCTGCCCGAGTTCGAGCACGCGCAGCCCGGACAGCGGGCCCGGCGCGGGGGCCGCGCCGGCCGGACGCTCGCCGGCGCCGGGTGTCGCGTCGCCGCCTGCAGGCCGGCCGGCGCTCATCGGAGCCCGCCTTCCGGGTCGTGCCCTTCGGGCGCGTCGTGCGGATCGCGGACCGCGCCCTCGCTGACCGTGCGCCGGTCGCGCAACGCCTGCGCGATCGTGCTCGGATCGACGTACTCGAGCTCGCTTCCCACCGGAACGCCGCGCGCGAGCCGGCTCACCTTCAGGCCGCGCGCCCGCATCATCTCGCCGATGTAGTGCGCGGTCGCCTCGCCCTCCTGCGTGAAGTTGGTCGCGAGGATCACCTCGCGAAGCGCCGGGTCGGCGGCGCGCGCAAGCAGCCGGTCGAGCCCGATCTGCCGCGGGCCGACGCCGTCGAGCGGCGACAGCCGCCCCATCAGCACGAAGTACAGCCCCCGATAGCTCGACGTCTGCTCGATCGTCAGCTGGTCGGCCGGCGTCTCGACCACGCACAGCAGCGACGGGTCGCGGCGCGGCGACGAACAGGTCTCGCAGACCTCGAGTTCGGTGAAGGTGTTGCAGCGCGTGCAGTGGCGCACGCGTGCCGTCGCATCGGCGAGCGCGCGCGCCAGCAGCACCGCGCCTTCGCGATCGTGCTGGAGCAGGTGGTAGGCGAAGCGCTGCGCCGACTTCGCGCCGACGCCGGGCAGTCGCCTGAGCGCGGTGGTGAGCGCCTCGAGCGGCGCCGGGGCCTTCATCTCGCGCGCTCCGTGGGCGCGCGCAAAGGCGCCGCCACCCGGCGGTCGGCGCCTTTGCCGATACCGTCGTGGTGCTCGTGAGCAAGAGCCCCGTCTTCGATCCGAACACCGCCAACGCTGCCAGAGCTGCGATCGTCGGCGGGCCGGGACGCCGACGACTGCAGCGGCCGCAGGCGCGAACGGAAGCGCAGGCCCATCGCCAACGACGCGCGCCTAGAACGGCATCTTGAAGCCGGGCGGCAGCGGCAGCCCCGCGGTGACCGACCCCATCTTCTCCGACGCGGTCTGCTCGGCCTTGCGCAGCGCGTCGTTCATGGCCGCGACGATCAGGTCCTCGAGCATGTCCTTGTCGTCGGAGAGCAGGCTCGGGTCGATCGCGATGCGCTTGACGTCGTTGCGGCAGGTGACGGTCACCTTGACGAGGCCGGCGCCGGACTGGCCCTCGACCTCGACCTGGGCGAGCTGCTCCTGCATCTTCTTCATGTTTTCCTGCATCTGCTGGGCCTGCTTCATCAGGCCCGCGAGCTGCTGCTTCATCATTCCTCGTCTCCAGAAGTGGCGTCGCGGCGTTCGATCGGCCGCACCGAACCGGGCACGATCGCCCCGTCGAAATCCTCGATCAGCGCGCGCACGAACGGATCGGCCTCGATCGATGCCCGCGCCTGCGCCTGCCGCTCGGCTCGGTCGCGGGCCGAGGCCGCGGCGGCCGTGGCCTCCCCGACGCGGCCGACCTCGACGTCCAGCCGCACCGGCGCGCCGAAATGCGCGCCGAGCGCCTCGCGCACGCGATTGACCGTCGCAGGCTCGGCCAGCGGCCGGATCGGCACGCGCACGCGGAACCGCAGGCCGTCAGCCTCGACGAGCTCGCTCTGATGCATGAACTGCTGCACGAAGCCGCCGACCTGCAACCGCGCGGCCAGGCCGGGCCAGTCTCCGTCGAAGCCCGCCGCCGCCGCGGGCAGCGAATCGACGGCGGCCTGCTTCGACGCGCCGCCGGACCCCGAAGCCGGCGCGGCAGCATCCTGGGCAGGCGCCGAGCCGCGCCCGGCCATCGCTGCCCGCAGCGTGGCGGGTCCGGGTGCCGGAGCGCAGGCGCCGGCGGGCGCGCGCGCCGCGGCCGGGGCGGCCGGTACGCTCGCGTGGCCTCTTGCGGCGCCCTGCGCGTGCCCCGTGGCGGGCCGTGGCGCAGCGCCCGCGGCGTCGCCGTGGTCGGGCCCGAATGCGAGCAGCCTCAGCAGCACCATCGTGAACCCCGCATGCGCGTCGGGCGCCAACGGCAGGTCGCGCGCCCCGTGGATCACGATCTGGTACCAGACCTGCAGGTCCTCCGGGGCAATCGCTGCCGCGAGGCGTTCGAGCGTGGCCGGATCGTCGGCGTCGCCGACGGCGCCGACTTGCGCCAGCGCGATCCGCTGCAGCAGCGCCGCGAGGTCGGCCAGCGTGCGCTCGAACGGCGCGTTGCCGCTGAGCATCTCGTCGGCGAGCCCGACGAGGGCGCGCCCGTCACCGGCCACCAGCGCGTCGAGGATCCGGACCAGCCAGGCCGCGTCGACCACGCCGAGCATCTCGCGCAC
This sequence comes from uncultured Burkholderiales bacterium, assembly GCA_937872345.1. GTDB lineage: Bacteria > Pseudomonadota > Gammaproteobacteria > Burkholderiales > Burkholderiaceae_E > Zeimonas. The sequence goes on from CALMSQ010000458.1 coordinate 7,049, forward strand.
CGCCGGCTCGCGCACCTCGCCGCCGCCGAAGGCGATCGCCTGGTCGAGCAGCGACAGCGCATCGCGCATGCTGCCGGCGGCCGCGCGCCCGATCCGGTCGAGTGCGCCGCGATCGAAGTCGACGCCCTCGGCCGACAGCACCGTGGCCAGGTGCCCCGCCACCGCCGCGGGCGGCATGTTCTTCAGGTTGAACTGCAGGCAGCGCGACAGCACGGTGACCGGCACCCGCTGCGGATCGGTGGTCGCGAGCACGAAGACGACGTGCGGCGGCGGTTCCTCGAGCGTCTTGAGCATCGCGTTGAACGCGTGCGTCGACAGCATGTGGACCTCGTCGATCACGTACACCTTGTAGCGGCCGGCGGTCGGCGCGTAGACCGCGTTCTCGAGCAGTTGCGTCATCTCGTCGACGCCGCGGTTCGACGCCGCGTCGAGCTCGATGCAGTCGACGAAGCGCCCGGCGTCGATGCCCACGCAGGCCGCGCAGCGGCCGCAGGGCCGGGCGCTGACGCCGGTCTCGCAGTTCAGGGCCTTCGCGAGGATCCGCGCGATCGTGGTCTTGCCGACGCCGCGCGTGCCGGTGAACAGGTAGGCGTGGTGCAGCCTCTGCGTCTCGAGCGCGTGCGAGAGCGCGCGCACGACGTGGTCCTGGCCGACCAGCGACTGGAAATCGCGCGGTCGCCACTTGCGGGCGAGCACCTGATGGGTCATGGCATCGGCAACCGGCGGGGAATGAACGGGTGGGCGAGCCGGAACCCCGGCACGCACGGGGAATGGCTATGGCTGCTTCCTTCCGGACCTGACCAGGTTGACCACGCCGCACTGCGGGGAGGCCCGCCCACGGCGATTCTATCAGCCGCCCGTCGGGGCCTGCGGCGCGCGCGGCGAGGCCGGCCGGGTGTGTGCTATGTTTATCGCAATCCCGGGAGCAAAAATGACCATCAAGCACGTATCCGATGCCACGTTCGAGCAGGACGTCCTCAAGTCCGACGCGCCGGTCCTCGTCGATTACTGGGCCGAATGGTGCGGCCCGTGCAAGATGATCGCGCCGATCCTCGACGAGATCTCGCGCGATTACGCAGGCAAGCTGCAGGTCGTGAAGGTCAACGTCGACGAAAACCAGTCGGTGCCGGCCAAGTACGGCATCCGCGGCATCCCCACGCTGATGCTGTTCCGCAACGGCGCGGTCGTCGACACCAAGGTCGGCGCGCTGTCGAAATCGCAGCTGACGCTGTTTCTGGACAGCCATCTCTGATTCGTTGTAAGCTTCCAGCCGCTCGAAGGTTCGTGCGGCTGTTTCGTACGCGCCTACCGGCTCCCGGCGGCTGACGCCGGGGCGCGTCGCGGCGACCGATCCGTCTGCCGCACCCCGCCCCCGCCGTCCACGGGCTGCACCCGCCCGCACCCCGACCCTAATGTCTAGCGGCCTGCCAGCCGCGCCCCTGATTTCCGTCCGTTCCCAGCAAAGTCCCCGCGGGGAGAACCACCCGATGCACCTGTCCGAACTGAAGTCGCTGCACGTCTCGCAGCTGATCGAGATGGCCACCGGCCTGGAGATCGAGAGTCCCCAGCGCATGCGCAAGCAGGAGCTGATGTTCGCGATCCTCAAGCGCAAGGCCAAGACCGGCGAAACCATCTTCGGCGACGGCTGCCTCGAGGTGCTGCCCGACGGCTTCGGCTTCCTGCGCTCGCCCGAGACTTCCTACCTGGCGAGCACCGACGACATCTACATCTCGCCGTCGCAGATCCGCCGCTTCAACCTGCACACCGGCGACTCGATCGAGGGCGAGGTGCGCACGCCGAAGGAAGGCGAGCGCTACTTCGCGCTGGTGAAGGTCGACAAGATCAACGGCGAGCCGCCCGAGGCGAGCAAGCACAAGATCCTGTTCGAGAACCTCACGCCGCTGCACCCGAACAAGCCGATGGTGCTCGAGCGCGACATCAAGGCCGAGGAGAACATCACCGGCCGGATCATCGACATGATCGCGCCGATCGGCAAGGGACAGCGAGGCCTGATCGTCGCGCCGCCGAAGGCCGGCAAGACCGTGCTGATGCAGCACATCGCGCATGCGATCACCTCGAACCACCCGGACGTCGTGCTGATCGTGCTGCTGATCGACGAACGCCCGGAGGAGGTCACCGAGATGACCCGCTCGGTGCGCGGCGAGGTGGTCGCGTCGACGTTCGACGAGCCGGCCACGCGCCACGTGCAGGTCGCGGAGATGGTGATCGAGAAGGCCAAGCGGCTTGTCGAGCACAAGAAGGACGTCGTCATCCTGCTCGACTCGATCACCCGGCTCGCGCGCGCCTACAACACCGTGGTGCCGGCCTCGGGCAAGGTGCTGACCGGCGGCGTCGACGCCAACGCGCTGCAGCGGCCGAAGCGCTTCTTCGGCGCGGCGCGCAACATCGAGGAAGGCGGCTCGCTCACCATCATCGCCACCGCGCTGATCGACACCGGCAGCCGGATGGACGAGGTGATCTACGAGGAGTTCAAGGGCACCGGCAACATGGAGCTGCACCTGAACCGCCGGATGATGGAAAAGCGCGTCTACCCCGCGATCGACATCAACCGGTCGGGCACGCGCCGCGAAGAGCTGCTGATCAAGCCCGAACTGCTGCAGAAGATCTGGATCCTGCGCAAGCTGCTGCACGACATGGACGAGCTCGAGGCGATGGAATTCCTGCTCGACAAGGTGCGCCAGACCAAGAACAACCAGGAGTTCTTCGACATGATGCGGCGCGGGGGTTGAACCCCGCGCCGCTGGACGGCTTGCGCGAAGTACGCGAAAGCCCTTATAATTCAAGGCTTTTCCCGAATCGAGACCAGAATCCCGGCAGCGCCTGGGGTTCGGAGACCCAGTCATGAAACAAGGCATCCACCCCGACTACCGTGAAGTCGTCTTCATGGACATGTCGAACGGCTTCAAGTTCGTCACCAAGTCGACGGTCGCCACGCGCGAGAAGATCAAGATGGACGACGGGAAGGAATACCCGCTGTTCAAGCTCGACGTGACCTCCGAGTCGCACCCGTTCTATACCGGCGCGCAGCAGCGCATCATCGAAGCCGGCCGCGTCGAGAAGTTCCGCCAGAAGTTCGCGCGCACCGGCAAGTAACCCGGAGGTCGCCACAGGCGGCGAGCCCGAACTCGCCACAGGCGGCGAGCGAAGAGCGACGGGGCCGCGACCGCTCGGACCCCGTAGGCAGCGTACGCTGCAGCAATCGAAAAGGCAGCCCTCGCTGCAGCAATCGAAAAGGCAGCCCTCGCTGCCTTTTTTTGCTTTATCGTTGCGCGCAGCCGCATGAAACCATTCATCGTCACCGAGCTCGAAGCAGGCAAGCTGCCGCGATGGGCGCTGCTGCTGTTGTGCGCGCTCTACGTGCTGCCCGGCTTCATCGGCCGCGATCCGTGGCGCACGCAGGACGCCGCCGGCTTCGGCATCGCGTTGTCGATGATCCGCGGCGACGCCGCCGACTGGCTGATGCCGAACATCGGCAACCTGCCGGTGCCCTCCGAAGGCCCGCTTCCCTTCTGGATCGCCGCATCGATCGGCAAGCTTGCGGCGCCGCTGGTCGGCGAGCACGGCGGCGTGCGCCTGGCCGTCGTCGCGCTGCTCGCGCTGGCGCTGGTGCTGGTCTGGTACACGACCTACGGCCTCGCACGCCGGCCGGGCGTGCAGCCGTCGGACCCTTTCGGCGCGTCCGCCTCGAACGTCGATTTCGGCCGCGCGATCGCCGACTCGGGCCTGCTGGTGCTGATGGCCACGTTCGGCCTGCTCGTGCGCATGCACGAGACCACTGCCGATCCCGCCCAGGTCGCCTGGATCGCGGCGTTCCTGTTCGGCTGCACGCTGGCGCTGGAACGCCCGGCGGCCGGCGCGGCGATCGCCGGCGCGGCGATCGCCGCCACGCTGTTGAGCCGGGGCGTCGGCACCGCGGTGGCACTGCTGCTGGTGCTGGTCGTGTTGCCGCTGGCGAGCCGCGCGTACCGGCTCGTCGGCTGGCGCATGCTGCCGCTCGCAGTGGCGGTAGCCGTCGCCGGCGCGCTGCCCTGGCCGCTGCTGCTCGCAGGCGGCGCGGCCGCAGAGCGCGGCCACCTGCTCGACTGGGCTGCGTGGAACCTCGGCGCGATCGCCGGCCCCACCGCCGACTCGCTGGGCTACTTCGCGCGCACGATCCCGTGGTTCTACTGGCCGGCGTGGCCGGTCGCGCTGTGGGCGGCCTGGCGCTGGCGCGGCCGCTGGGGCGAGCCGGCGGTGGCGCTTCCGATGCTCACCGCGGTCGCGCTCGCGCTGCGCGCGCTCGCCTCGCCTTCGGGCGGCGAGAGCTGGCTGCTGCCGGTCACGGTGCCGCTGGCGATGCTGGCGGCGGTCGGCATGCCGACACTCAAGCGCGGCATCGTGAGCCTGATCGACTGGTTCGCGGTGACCAGCTTCTCGCTGTTCGGCGTCGTGATCTGGGCGTACTGGATCGCGTTGATGACCGGCTTCCCGCCGCGGATGGCGTATCGCGCCAGCCAGATCGCGCCCGGCTTCACGCCCGAGTGGATCGCCGTCGAGATCGGCCTCGGCGGGCTCGCCACGCTCGCCTGGCTGGGGCTGGTGCGCTGGAGGATCTCGCGGCAGCCGCGGATGATCTGGCGCGCGATGGCGCTGTCGTGCGGCGGGCTCGTTCTGGCGTGGTTCCTGCTGATGACCCTGTGGCTGCCCGTCTTCAACGAGCGCAACACCTACCGCGAGGTGGCGACGCGGCTGGCCGCCGCTTTCGACGGCCAGGGTGCCTGCGTCGCGACGCAGGACCTCGAACGGGCGCCGCGCGCGAGCTTCCATTACTTCGCGCGAATGAACTTCGCCGCGCGGGGCGATCGATGCGACTGGCTGCTGATCCAGGACGACGGCCCGCTCGCGCGCACCGTGCCGAGCCCGCAGCCGGGGTGGTCGCTCGTCTGGCAGGGCCAGCGCCGCAGCGACCGCGACGAGCGGTTCCGCCTGTACCGGCGCGACGCCGAGCGGAGCCGGCCCGACGCGCGATGACGCGCGACATCCTCAAGCTCGCCTGGCCGGTGTTCGTCGGGCAACTCGCGGTCATGCTCAACGGCGTGATCGACACCGTGATGGCCGGAAGGCTGTCGACGGTCGACGTCGCGGCCGTCGGACTGGGTGCGAGCGTCTACATCAGCGTCTATATCGGGCTGATGGGCGTGCTGCTCGCGCTCAGCCCGATCGTCGCGCAGCACTACGGGGCGCAGCGCTTCGAGCAGATCGGCCTGGAGACGCGCCAGGCCGTCTGGCTGGCGCTGCTGCTGATGGT
>CALMSQ010000459.1:0-4868 GCA_937872345.1 uncultured Burkholderiales bacterium
TGAAGAAGCCCGCCCGGCTCGCCCCGCCGGCCGCGGCCACGATCACGCGGGCGGGCCGCAGCACGGCCCGGATGCAGGCCCGCCACAGCGGCCCGCGCCGGTAATCGTCGACCAGGATCCCGGATCGCGGCGCGAGCACGACGCGCCGTCCGCAGAGCCGCGCCACCAGCACCATGACCCCCTTTTCCAGGAACCCGAAGCCGTCGCTTGTGAAGATCAGCGCGATTTCGTCGCGCCGCATCAGCATGCGTGCGGCGAAGTGCGCGACGCGCCGCCCTGCGCGCGCCGCCCTGCGGCGAAGCGGCGGCGGCGGCACCGATTCCTGGGTGGAGTCGATCAGGTGGAATCGATACGCCGCGGCGAGGGGGCTGCGCAGCAATGCGTCGCACGCCGAGATCTGGCCGCCGCGGATGGCCGAGGCCGACGTGTTGAACGCCCCGACGAACGCGACCGACGGCTTTAGGCTATCGTCGGCGCTCACGCGCGCCTCCGCGACCACTGCAGCTCGCGCCACAGCGACAGTTGCAGGCACTTCCAGAGCAGGAACCCGTGGTCGCGCTCGCGGCGCGCGTGCTGGTCGATCGCTTGGCGAAGCGCGCCCTCGTCGAACAGGCCCGCGGCGGGTGAGTCCCGGCCCAGGGCCAACTCCCGCAGCGTCGACGAGAGCGGACCGCGCATCCATGCGCCGAACGGCACGCCGAATCCGGCTTTCGGCGCATCGAGGATCGAGTCGGGTACGATGCCGCGCAGCGCGCGCCGCAGCAGCCGCTTTTTCTGTCCCAGGCGTACCTTGTAGCGCGAGGGCAGCGCCGCGACATAGTCGACCAGATCGGCGTCCAGGAACGGCACGCGGATCTCCGTGCTCATCGCCATCGTCGACCGATCCACCTTCTCGAGGAAGATGTCAGGAAGGATGATCTGCAGGTCGGTGAGCAGCATCGCCTGGACCGGGTCCGACGTGCGCAGTGCCGAAGCCACTTCCCTGTAACGGCGAAACGGGTCGCTGCCAGCCGCGGCTTCGCGGAGCTCGCGCGACAGGACGCGTATTGGCGGCTCGGTCGCATCCTCGACCGTCAGCAGCAACGCCATGCGGATCGCGGGGTCCGGGTGGCCGACCGCGTTGAGGAAGCGGCGCCGCGCCGCGCGCGCGGCGCTGCCTGGCGTCAAGGCGTTGACGGCCAGCGCGAGCGGGGCTGCGACGCGCAGCAGCCCGCCCATTCCCAGCATCTCGTAGCGTCGGTATCCGCCGAAGACCTCGTCGCCGCCGTCGCCCTGCAGGATGACCCTGGTTTCGCCGCCCAGCGCCTCGCAAAGCTGCAGCAGCGGTACGTTGGCGGCATCCGAGAATGGCATGTCGTGCGCCTCGACGAGCCGTCGCAGCGTGGCGAGAAGATCTGCGCCGCCGACGCGAAGCTCGTGGTGCTCGGTTCCGAAGCGGGCCGCGAGCGCGCGCGCCGTAGGCTGTTCGTCGGTGTCTGCGACGTAGTCGAAGCCCACCGTATAGGTGCGCAGCCGTCCGCCGTAGTGGCGCGAGGCGAGGGCGACGATCGCCGACGAATCGATGCCGCCGCTGAGGAACACGCCGACCGGGACGTCGCTCGCGAGCTGCCGCCGCACTGCGTCGTCGAGCAGACCGCCCACCTTCGAGACTGCCTGCTCCTGCGTGTCGGTCGACCCGGCGAGCGCGTTGGGCGACCAGTAGCGGCGAGTCGTCGACGTGCGCGCGGCCAGGTCGAACTCGAGGTAGCAGCCGGGTTCGAGACGGCGCACGCCGGCAAAGAAGGTGGCGGGACCTAGCGCATTGCCGTAGTACAGGAACTCGTGCAGCCCTCCGAGATCCTCGTCGGCCGGCGCCGCGCCCGACGCGAAGATGCCCTTGATCTCGGAGGAGAAGACCAGCGCGCCACCGACGTTGTAGTAGTGCAGCGGCTTGATGCCGAGGCGGTCGCGAACGAGGAACACCTTGTTCGCGCGCAGGTCGGCGAAGGCGGCGGCGAACATTCCGTTGAAGCGCCCGAACGCCTCGGGCCCCCATCGATGGAACGCCTGCAGGACCACCTCGCTGTCGCTGCGGCTCCTGAATCTGTGGCCGAGCCCCTCGAGCTCGCTCCGTAGCTCCGGATAGTTGTAGACCTCGCCGTTGTAGGTCATGTGGACCGCGCCGTCGTCGGTTGTCATCGGCTGGTGCCCCAGCGGCGAGAGATCGATGATGCTCAGCCGCACGTGGCCGAAGGCGACGCGTCCGTCCGCCGCGATCCAGGCGCCGGCGTCGTCCGGGCCGCGATGGCGCAGCGACCGGTTCATCGACGAGATGCGGCGCTCCAGGGTCTCGGCAGGCTCGCCGCCGGCCGGCAGGATGCCGCTGATTCCACACATTCGATCTATCCGGGAGTGACCGCAATGGGCGGCATCAGGTCGTCTGGGGCGGCCGCTTCTGGGCCGGACTTCGCAATCGATCTATGATATCAACCGCACCGCAGGACGCCCTGCAGGACAATCACCCGATACCTTCCCGATGCCGATCTCACGCCGATTCGTTGTTGCCGTGTTCGCCGGGTGCGCAGCATTCGGTCTCGCTGCCTGGACGTTCGCCAGTCTCGCCCCGGCGAAATGGTACGCGAAGGCAGTGGTCCAGGCGGGACTCTACGCCGAAGTCGAGACCCAGCCGATCAAGGGGCAGCCACCGGTGGTGACGATCAAGCCGGTCGAGACGCCCCACGCGATGTTCGAGCGCTTGAACAGCGAGTCGTTCCGCATGGACGCGCTGCGGGCAGGCGGCCTCGCGGAGCGTGCGGACCTGGTCGAAGCGATGATGCGCCGCTTCTCCGCGAGGGTGCTGCCGGCGGCGCAACTCGTAGAGTTCCGCGTTCGCGGCCGCGAGGCGGGGCAGTCGCTCGAACTCGCGCAGGCGCTGATCGAGCACTTGAAGCGCGAGCACGCGAAGGACGTCGATCCGAGCGTGCGCGCGCTCGAGCGACTACTGGCCGAAAAGAAGGACGAGGAGAAATCGATCGCTCACTACGTGTCGGAGCTCGATCCGGCGAGCGTGGCGAAGCCTGCGGCCCTGCAGTCCGGTTTCGGATCGAATGCAGCGTTCGCGTCCATGTACGTCAGCGAGGCGCAGGCGAAGCTGCCGCGGATCAAGCAGGATATCATCTCGCTGGAGACCTCGCTGGAGACAATCGCGCGGCGCAAGACCGGCCCGCTCGGCGCGAGCGTCGACGTGATCGACGACGGTTGGGGGCGGCACCGCGGGGCGTTCGCCGTGGCTGCGGCGCTCGTCGGCGCGATGTTCGGCGGCATCGTCTCGACCTTGGCTGGCCGGCGGCCGGGCGCATGAGGGTCTCGTACCGTTCGGCGCTGGTCTTCCTCTTCGATCTGGCGGCGCCGATCGTCGCTTGGGTCGGCGCCTTCCTGCTGCGCTTTAACTTCGGCTTCCCGCTGCCGTACGAAGACCACTTGCTTGTCGGCCTGATGGTGCTGGTCCCCGCGCACGCGCTGATCTGCCTGTGGGCGGGCCTGTACCGTGGACTCTGGATCTTCGCCAGCCTGCCCGACCTGAAGCGCGTGCTGCGCGCGGTCGCAGTCTCGTCGCTCGTGCTGTTGGCGTTCGTTGCGCTGTACCGCGGCGCATCGGCCACGCCGCGATCGACGCTGGTCCTTTACCCGATGCTGCTCGCGGCCTGGATGGCCGGAGGCCGCGCCGTGTACCGGATGCTCAAGGAGCACCGGCTCTACGGCGGCCTGAATGCCGAGGGCAAGCCGGTGGTTATCGTCGGCGCTGGCCGTGGCGGCGCGATGCTGGTGCGCGAACTCGACCGGGTGCCCGACTGGCGCGTCGTGGGGTTGGTCGACGACGATCCAGCCAAGTGGGGGCGCGAAGTGCTGGGCCGGCCGGTGCTCGGCGCGATCGACGCGCTTGCGCAGGTGCTCGAGGCCGAGAAGGCCCGGCACGTCATCCTCGCGATCCCGTCGGCTTCGGCGGCGGTGCGGCGCCGCGCGACCGACCTTGCGGTGAAGGCGGGCGCCCATGTGTTCACGGTGCCGGGCGTCGAGGACGTGATGTCCGGGCGAGTCGCGGTGTCTTCGATTCGCCGGGTCGAGATCGACGACCTGCTGGGTCGCGAGTCGGTCGAGATCGATACCGCCAACGTGAGCAGCATGCTCGCCGGACGCGTGGTGCTGGTCACGGGGGCCGGCGGCTCGATCGGTAGTGAACTGTGCCGGCAGCTTGCGCGCTTCCAGCCGGCGAAACTGGTTCTGTTCGAACAGAGCGAATTCGCGCTCTACACGCTCGACCAGTGGTTCTCGATTAACCGTTCCGACACGCAGGTCGTCGCGCTTGCCGGCGACGTGAAGGATGCGGCGCGGCTCGACGAGGTCTTCGCGACGCACCGGCCGCAGGTTGTCTTCCACGCCGCCGCCTACAAGCACGTGCCGTTGATGGAAGTCGGCAACGCCTGGCAGGCGGCGCGCAACAACGTGCTGGGCACGCTGCGAGTCGCCGAATGCTCGAGCCGCCACGGCGCCGAGCGCTTCGTGCTGATCTCGACCGACAAGGCCGTGAATCCCACAAACGTGATGGGCGCCACCAAGCGGCTGGCCGAAATGGCCTGTCAGGCGCTGCAGGCCGAGGGCGGGCGCACGCAGTTCGCGATGGTGCGCTTCGGCAACGTGCTGGGCAGCACGGGCAGCGTGATTCCGAAGTTCCAGACACAGATCGCGCGTGGCGGGCCGGTGACGGTGACGCATCCGGAGATCACCCGCTACTTCATGTCGATCCCCGAGGCGGCGCAGCTCGTGCTGCAGGCGGCGGCGATGGGCGAGGGCGGCGAGATCTTCGTGCTCGACATGGGCGAGCCGGTGAG
>CALMSQ010000460.1:0-5422 GCA_937872345.1 uncultured Burkholderiales bacterium
GCGGCGAACAGCGATGCGCCACCGGGCTGGCGCAGGTCGATCGACACGAGCTTCGCGTTGCCGGTGACGGAAATCGACGGCGCCGCGCCGACCGCCTGCGAGAACGCCACCTTGAGCGCGGTGTCGAGCCGCGCGGACCGGATCTCGACCGGCAGCGCCACCGGCGAATAGCCGACGAAGCGGGTAAGGTCGATGCCGTCGAGGTCGACGTCGATCGTCGACTCGTGCGTCGGGCTGAACGGCAGCGACCGGCCGTCGAGCTCGAAGGCGGCGCCGTTGACCGACGCGCGCAGGCTGGGTTCGACGTAGACCTTCTCGTCGACCGGCAGGCTCGAGACGAACGGCACGCGCAGGGCGAACGGCGCCACCTCGTGTCGCACGCCGAGCTCGCCGTCGTCGAACGCAAAGCGCCCGTCGTCGATCACGATGTTGGCCACCGAGAAGCGCGGCGTCGGCCCGGGCTCGGACGGCGGTCGCGCCGCCCACTTGTCGAGAAGGTCCTGGATGCTCGAGCGGCCCTGCGCATCGCGCGCCAGGTGCACGCGCGGCTGCTTCAGCGAAACCGACGACAGCACCGGCGCCAGCCGGTACAGCGAGCGCCACGACGCGTCGGCCTCGAGCAGCGAGAAACCGGCGAACTCCGTGCCGCCGGCGGGCTCGGCCACGCTGAAGTCGTGAACGCGCAGCACCAGCGTGAACGGATTGAACTCGATGCGCCCGATCGACACCGGACGCGAGAGCTCGGCCGACAATCGCTCGGTGAGCTGGCCCTGCGCGACGCGCGGCGTCACGACGAAGCCGAGCAGCGCATACAGCCCCACCAGCGCGAGCACGACGAGGAGCGCCCGCAGTCCGCGACGGTGACGGCGTGGCCGGGGGGGCACGACGGTCGCCGCCGCAGGCTGCGTGCCGGCCGTCGCGCCCGGCGACGACGCGGCGGCGGGCGGCCCCGCCGCGGCCGGGCCTTCTGCGTCGCCGCCCATGGTCGCGCCCTAGGCCGTCCCGCCGACGGTGAGCGCCTCGATCCGCAGCGTCGGCTGGCCGACGCCGACCGGCACGCTCTGCCCGTCCTTGCCGCACACGCCGATGCCCGCATCGAGCTGCATGTCGTTGCCGATCATCGTGACGCGCGTGAGCGCATCGGGTCCGTTGCCGATGATCGTGGCGCCCTTGACCGGGTACTGCAGCTTGCCGTTCTCGACCCACCACGCCTCGGACGCCGAGAACACGAACTTGCCGTTGGTGATGTCGACCTGCCCGCCGCCGAAGTTCACCGCATAGAGCCCGCGATCGACCGACGCGATGATCTCCGCCGGATCGCGCTGCCCGTTGAGCATGTAGGTGTTGGTCATCCGCGGCATCGGCAGGTGGGCGAACGACTCGCGCCGTCCGTTGCCGGTGACCGGCACCTTCATCAGTCGCGCGTTGAGCGTGTCCTGCAGGTAGCCCTTGAGGACGCCGTCCTCGATCAGCACGTTGCGCTGCGACGGATTGCCTTCGTCGTCGATGTTCAGCGATCCGCGACGATCGGGCAGCGTGCCGTCGTCGACGACGGTAACGCCCTTGCTCGCCACGCGCTGCCCGATCCGGCCGGCGAACACCGACGAGCGCTTGCGATTGAAATCGCCCTCGAGCCCGTGGCCGACCGCCTCGTGCAGCAGCACGCCGGGCCAGCCCGGGCCGAGCACGACCGTCATCGTTCCGGCAGGCGCCGGCCGCGCGTCGAGGTTGGTGAGCGCCGAGCGCACCGCTTCGTCGACGTAGCGCTCGAGCCGCGCATCGTCGAAGTAACCGAGGTCGAAGCGGCCGCCGCCACCGCTGTGTCCCTGCTCGCGACGGCCGCCCTGCTCGGCGATCACCGTGACCGAGACCCGCACCAGCGGCCGAACGTCCGCGGCGATCCGCCCGTCCGAGCGCGCCACGAGCACCACGTCGTACTCTGCAGCCAGGCCGGCCATCACCTGCCTGATGCGCGGATCCCGGGCGCGCGCCATCCGCTCGGCGCGCTCGAGCAGCGCGACCTTGGCAGCGGCGTCCAGGCGCGGGATCGGGTCGTCGGCGCGGTAGAGCGACCGTCCCGCGGCCGGGGTCAGCGCGCCGGCGACCTTGACGCGCCCTGCGCCGCGCGACGCGATCGTGCGCGCCGCCCGCGCCGCGGACATCAGTGCGTCGGCGCCGATCACGTCGGAGTACGCGAACGCGGTCTTGTCGCCCGACACCGCGCGCACGCCGACGCCCTGGTCGATCGAGAAGCTGCCCGTCTTGACGATGCCTTCTTCGAGGCTCCACCCCTCGCTGCGCGTGAACTGGAAATAGAGGTCGGCGTAGTCGACCCGGTGGCGGAAGATCTCCGCCAGCGCGGCCCCGAGGTGAGTCTCGTCGAGCCCGTAGGGCTCGAGCAGCACCGAACGCGCGATCGCGAGGTGCTCGAAGGGGGGTTCTGCAGGTTTCATCCCGGACATGCTACATGACGCGATGCGACAGCGCGGGAAGACCCGACCGCACCTGCCGCAGGCGGGCGCGGGCCACCTCGCCGACCACGACGCCCTCGCCGTCGTCGACCCGCATCGCGACGACCTCGCCCCACGGATCGACCAGCATCGAGTGGCCCCAGGTCCGCCTGCCGTTCTCGTGCTGGCCGCCCTGCGCGGGCGCCAGCAGGTAGCACTGGTTCTCGATCGCCCGCGCGCGCAGCAACACCTCCCAGTGCGCGTTGCCCGTGGTCCACGTGAACGCCGAGGGCACCAGCATCAGGTCCGCGGGCGCCAACGCGCGATAGAGCTCGGGAAAGCGCAGGTCGTAGCAGACCGAGAGACCGACGCGCCAGGTCGCCGCGGGCACGCCGGGCGACTCGAGGTCGAACACCGTCGGCGTGCGCCCCGGTGCGATGGTCGCGGCCTCGTCGAAGCGTTCGCTGCCGTTGTCGAAGCCGAACAGGTGAATCTTGTCGTACCGCGCCACGCGGCGGCCGTCGGGGCCATAGACCAGCGTGCTGTTGAGCACCTTGCCGGGGTTGGCGCTCGCCAGCGGCAACGTGCCGCCGACCAGCCAGATGCCGTGCGCCGCCGCCTGCCCCGACAGGAACGACTGCAGCGGCCCGTCGCCGTCGGCCTCGCGGATCGACAGCTTGTCCCGGTCGCTGCGCCCGAGCAGCACGAAGTACTCGGGGAGCGCGACCAGCCGCGCGCCGGCCGCCGCCGCCTCGCCGATGAGCTGCTCGGCGCGGGCCAGGTTCTCCGACACGTTGGCGGCCGACACCATCTGCACCGCCGCGACGCGCAGCGTCGGCTCGGCCGCCGCCGCCGTCTCGATCGTCTTCCTCGCCTGCGTCATGCGTGTCTCCCGGGAATCATGGGGCGGTCGGCGCCGGCGTCACTGCCGGCCGCCGCGAGCGCTCGGTCACCTGCGGATCGCTCCAGGGCCCGGTGACGTCGTATTCGTAGGCGAACAGCTGCTGCAGCGGCTCGCGCAGCGCCATCTGCGCGACCAGCGAGCCGAGGCCGATCGCCGGATTGGCCAGCGCCGCATAGGCGAGCGAAGCCAGCGCGGCATTGAGCTCCGGGCGGACTTCGACCCGCAGCGACTGCGTCTCGGCCGCGATGTCGGCCTGGCCGCTGATGCGGACCTGCGCCGCGACACCGCGCATCTCGAAGTCCTCGGTGCGCGCAATGCCGCCGTCGATGCGCGCGTTGCCGTTGATGCGGTCGAACGCGAAGCCTTCGGCGAACACGTCGCGGAAGTCGAGCGCCAGCCGTCGACGCAGCGACTGGAGGCTCAGCACGCCGATCAGCTTGGCGATGCCCGGGTCGGACTTGAGGAACTGGCCCTTGCCCATGTCGATCGACAACTCGCCGTCCAGGCTGCGGTAGTCGAGCCGCATCGGCGAGCCCACCCAGCGGACCTGCCCGTTCAATCGCCCGGTGCCGCCGCGCACGGTGTTCGGGAAGCCGAACAGCGCGAGCAGCGCGCCGGCGTCGCCCATCTGCAACTCGAAGTCCATCGCGGTCGCGCGCTTGACCACGCCGGGCCGGGTCTGCCAGCTGCCGCTGGCGTTCAGCGTGGCAGCCCGATTGCGGATGCGCAGCTTCTTCAATTGCCACACCGGCGCGGCCGCGCTGCCGGTATTCATCGCCTCGAGCTCGAGCGCGCCGAGCCGGCGATCGTTCAGGATCAGTTCTTCTGCAGCAACGTCGAGCGCCGGCAGCGCCTCGGGCGTCGTGTCGAGCAGCGTCTCGAAGTCGTCGATGCGGTTGCGCGGGATCTCGAGCCTCGCGAAGCGCGCGACCAGCGCGCCCTGCGTCTCGCCCGGGCCGGCCTGGCGCCAGTTGAAGTAGCCGTCGATCTCGCGGGCATGGATGTTCGCGCGCCAGAAGCCGTCGGCACGCGAGGCACCGAGCACCACGTCGTGCAGCGACTTGCCGGCGACGCCCACCGAGCCGGCGACCAGCGAAACCGTGTCGGGCAGCAGCGAGAAGCCCTCGCCCGCGCCGGCGCGCGGCCGGGCCAGCCACTCGTCGCCGAGCAGGGCGTTCCAGGCGTCGAGGTCGATGTGCGGCGTCCTGAGCAGCACCGCGAAGCCGCGATCGGGCAACGTCGGCGCGTCGGCCAGCGCAAACGCGCCGCGCCGCACCGTGAGCTGCTGCGAGCCCGCGTCGCGCTCGCGCTCGAACACCAGGCGCACGTCGTCTCGCAGCGCGACGGTGAGCGTGTCACGCGCCGGCCGCTCGTCGGGCGAGGACGCCGGCACCGGTCGCGACTCGATCCGCAGCGGCCACTTCACCTCGGCGGCCTTGCCGAACGGCGCGGGCAGCGAGCTCGACAGCCCTTCGAGGTCCGAGGTGACGACGAGCGTCGCGGCGCGCCGGCGCACGTCGACCTCGGCGCGATAGGGGGCCGACCCTGCGAGTCGCCGCGTCAGCGCGTTGTCGACCAGCCGGACGATCCCCTCGGCAGGCATCGTCCCCTGGGCGCGCAGCACGAAGCGCCCTGGCTCCGGCGTGTCTCCGTCGACGCTGACCGGCCCGCCGAGCAGCGTCGCGGTCAGCGATCGCAGGGCCAGCCGGCTCTCGGTGAACTCGAGCCGGCCCGCCACGCCCTCGAAGCGCGGCAGCGTCCGGTCGAGCGCCAGGTCGTTGCCGGCGAGCACGACGCTGCCGCGCACCCGCGTAGCGTCGATGTCCTCGAGCGGCATCTCGAACGCCAATTGCAGCGTGGCGCTGCCGCCGATCGCGACGTCGCGGGTGAAGTCGTCGATTCGCGTGAGCAGCGGGCTTTCGTTGACGAAGCGCACCATGTCGCGGGCCGGGCCCTGACCACCGCCTTCGATCCGCAGCAGCGGATCGCGGAACTCGGCGATGCGCGCCGTGGTCTGCGTCAGCGCGACGTCCCAGACGCGGCCCGTGCGGACGTCGATCTCCATGCC
>CALMSQ010000461.1:0-22550 GCA_937872345.1 uncultured Burkholderiales bacterium
GTCCTCGCCCGCGAGCGCGAGCCGCGCCCCCAGGTAACCGCCGATCGATCCGGCGCCCACGACTGCAATCTTCATCTAACCCGCCTCACGCCTGCCGGTAGTCGTTGCGCAGGGTGCCGACGCCTTCGATCGACACCTCGACGACGTTGCCCGCCTTCATCGGCAGCACGCCCACGGAAGTGCCGCATGCGATCAGGTCGCCGGGCTCCAGCGTCATGTCCCGCGAGATCAGGCTCACCAGCTGCGCGGGCGCGAAGATCATGTCGGCCACCGGAAAGTTCTGGCGCTCGCGGCCGCCGACCAGCGTGCGCACCGACAGTCCAGTCGGGTCGATGCCGGTGGCGACCACCGGCCCGAACACGCCGAAGGTGTCGAAGCTCTTCGCGCGGGTCCACTGCGCGAACGATGCGTCGCGCCCGATGATCTCGATTGCGGTGACGTCGTTCACGCAGGTGTAGCCGAAGATGCACTGCGCGGCTTCGTCGGGCGCGACGTTCGAGCAGCGCCGGCCGATGACGACGCCGAGTTCGCCTTCGTAAACGACGCGGCCGTCGTACGAGGCCGGCACGCGGATCGGCTGGCCGTGCGCGCAGTACGCGTTGGCGCCCTTGATCAGGTAGAGCGGCTCGGCGGGCACCGCGAGTCCCTGTTTGGCGGCTGCGGCGTGGAAGTTGTTCCAGATACAGATGAACTTCGACGGCCGGCAGGGCGTGAGCCACTCGACCGCGTCGGCGGGCAGCCGCTCTCCGGTGGGCGAGCGCTCGCCGAACAGGTCGCCGTCGTGGACCACCACCTGGCCGGCCTCGAGCAGGCCGAAGCCGACGCGCCCGTCGCGCCTGAAGCGCATCCAGTGTTTCGTGTCGTGAGGCATGGGAGCGGATGTTAGCACCGGCCAATCGCGCCGGCCGGGGACCTGCGGCGAGCCGGCCGGCGCGACGACGATCGTCGCCGCCCCGCGCGGCTAGCCGAGCCGGGCCTTCTGCTCGCGCAGCCGATCGAGCGTGGCCGCGAAGGCCGCGACGCGCCCGCGCTCCTGCTCGACGACGGCCGCGGGTGCCCGCTCGACGAAGCTCGCGTTGCCCAGCTTGCCCTGCGCCTTGCGGATCTCGCCCTCGATGCGCGCCATCTCCTTGTCGAGCCGCTGGCGCTCGGCCGCGACGTCGATCTCGATCTTGAGCATCAGCCGCGTGTCGCCGACGATCTGAACCGGTGCCACCGACCCCGAGGGAAGCTCCGCCACGATCTCGACCGCGTCGAGGCGCGCGAGCGCGCGCAGGTAGGGCGCGTGGCCGGCCAGCCGCGCGGCGTCGCCGGCCGCCACCAGCGGCAGCTTCTGCGCCGGCGATACGCCCATTTCGCCGCGCAGCGCCCGGCACGCGTCGACCATCGATTTCAGCTCGGACACCCAGCGCTCGGCGGCTTCGTCGACGCGCCCGGGCTCGGCCTGCGGATAACGCTGCGTCATGATCGAGTGGCGACGGGCCGCGAGCGCATCGTCGAGCGCGGCGCCGGAGAGCGTCTGCACGCCGCGCTCGCCGTAGCGCATCGCCAGCGGCGCGACCTTCTGCCACAGCTCTTCGGTGATGAACGGGATGATCGGGTGCGCGAGCCGCAGCACCGTCTCGAGCACGCGCAGCAGCGTGCGCCGCGTCGCGCGTGCACGCGCCGCGCCGGCCGCGTCGCTGCCAGCCTCCTGGACCTGCACCTTCGCCAGCTCGAGGTACCAGTCGCAGTACTCGTTCCAGACGAACTCGTAGATCGCGCGGGCGGCGAGGTCGAACCGGTAGTCGTCGAAGTGCCTCGCCACTTCGGCCTCGGTGCGCTGCAGTTGCGAGACGATCCATCGATCGGCGGCGCTGAAGTCGAGGTAGCGGCCCGGCGCGCACTCGTCGGCGCGATGCGACGCGAAGCCGCAGTCGTGGCCTTCGCAGTTCATCAGGACGAACCGCGTCGCGTTCCACAGCTTGTTGCAGAAGTTGCGATAGCCCTCGCAGCGATTCAGGTCGAAGTTGATGTTGCGCCCCGGCCCGGCCAGCGACGCGAACGTGAAGCGCAGCGCGTCGGTGCCGAACGCCGGGATGCCTTCCGGGTACTCCTTGCGCGTGCGCTTCTCGATCGACGCGGCCTGCTTCGGGTTCATCAGGCCGGTGGTGCGCTTGGCCACCAACGCGTCGAGGGCGATGCCGTCGATCAGGTCGATCGGATCGAGCGTATTGCCCTTGCTCTTGGACATCTTCTGGCCTTCGGCGTCGCGCACCAGCGCGTGCACGTAGACGTGCCGGAAGGGCACCTCGCCGGTGAACGCGAGGGTCATCATGACCATGCGCGCGACCCAGAAGAAGATGATGTCGAAGCCGGTGACCAGCACCGACGAGGGCAGGAACTGCGCGAGGTGCGCAAGCAGGTTCGGGCGCCCGTCGCGGAACGGCTGCTTCGGGTCGACCAGGCTCGAGAACGGCACCAGCGCCGACGAGAACCAGGTGTCGAGCACGTCGGCGTCGCGCACCAGCGGGCCCGGCCAGCCGGCGGCGTTCGCCTGGGCACGCGCGTCGGCGTCGCTGCGCGCAACGAACACGCTGCCGTCGTGGATCGGCTGGCCGTCGGCGTCGGCCTTGTACCAGGCCGGAATCTGGTGGCCCCACCACAACTGGCGCGAGATGCACCAGTCCTGGATGTTGGTCAGCCAGTGGTTGTAGGTGGCGGTCCAGCTCTCGGGGACGAAGCGGATCGATCCGTCCGCGACCACTTCGAGAGAACGCTGCGCGATGCTCTTGCCGGCCAGCAGCGAATCGGCGGGCGAGGGCTTGCTCATCGCGACGAACCACTGGTCGGTGAGCATCGGCTCGATGACCGCATTGGTGCGGTCGCCGCGCGGCACCATCATCCGGTGCGCCTTGACCGAGTCGAGCAGGCCGAGCGCCTCGAGGTCGGCGACGACCATGCGGCGGGCATCGAAGCGACCGTGGCCCCGGTACTTCGGCGGCGCGTTCTCGTTGATGCGCGCGTCGAGCGTCAGCACGCCGATCACCGGCAGCCCGTGGCGCTGGCCGACCGCGTAGTCGTTGAAGTCGTGCGCGGGCGTGACCTTGACCGCACCGGTGCCGAACTCGCGCTCGACGTAGGCGTCGGCGACGATGGGGATCTCGCGCCAGCCCAGCGCCTTGCCGCGCCGGGCGACTTCGGCGATCGCCAGGCCCGCGCCTTCGAAGGCGGGGTCGTCCGCGTCGCCCGACAGCGGCAGCAGCACCGACTTGCCCACCAGCGGCGCGTAGCGCTCGTCGTCGGGGTGCACCATGACCGCCGTGTCGCCGAGCATGGTCTCGGGGCGCGTCGTGGCGACCGTGATCGAGCCGCTGCCGTCGGCGAGCGGATAGTGGATCTGCCAGAGCTGGCCTTCTTCCTCTTCGCTGACCACTTCGAGGTCGGAGACGGCGGTGAGCAGGTCCGGGTCCCAGTTCACCAGCCGCTTGCCGCGGTAGATCAGCCCCTGTTCGTGCAGCCGCACGAACACTTCCTTCACGACCTCGGACAGCTTGGCGTCCATCGTGAAGTATTCGAGCGACCAGTCGGTCGAGGCGCCCATGCGCCTCATCTGGCGGGTGATCGTCGACCCCGATTGCTGCTTCCAGTGCCAGACGCGCTCGACGAAGCGTTCGCGACCGAGGTCGTGGCGCGAGATGCCCTGTGCGTCGAGCTGGCGCTCGACCACGATCTGCGTCGCGATGCCGGCGTGGTCGGTGCCGGGCAGCCACAGCGTGTTGGCGCCGCGCATCCGGTAGTAGCGGGTCAGCGCGTCCATCACCGTCTGGTTGAACGCGTGGCCCATGTGCAGCGTGCCGGTGACGTTCGGCGGCGGCAACTGGATCGAGAACGCCTCGGCGCCGGGCTCGTTGCCGGCGGCGAAATATCCGCGCGACTCCCAGATCGGGTACCAGCGCGCCTCGATGTCGGCGGGCTCGAAGCTCTTCGCGAGCGCATCGGGCGCGCTCGGGGCGGCGTTCGGGGAGCCTGCCGAGGGGGTCGCAGCGGTCATGTTCGCAAGTCTTTGATTAAACGGGAAATTATACCCGCGTCAGGGGTGGGCGGGATGCACGCCGGGGGCAGTGCCCCGGCGGCGCCGCACTACGGCGCGTCGGGCGGCGTGCCGCCGCGCGCGCGGATGACTTCATCGTGCACCCGCGTGATCTCCTCGGTGACCGCACGCGCGACCAGGTCGCGGATCAACTGCTCGAGCGTCGTACCGAGGTCGGCCGCGAGCGACTCGGTGGCACGGCCGATCACCGCCTGCAGGCTGGCGCGCAACTGGGCGTCGAGCATCGCGTCGGAGCGGCCGAGCAGCCCCTCGAGCACGTTCTCGCGCACCCGCATCGCCAGCTGCGCCCAGTCGATCTCCACCAGCGTGCGCGGCAGCTCGCTGCGGTCGTAACGCGGAACCTCGACGACCTCGGTGAGCATCGGGATCGCGTCGTCGCCGGTCTCGGCCGCGCCTGCGGCGGCCGCCCGCAATTGCCCCGCCAGTCGCTCGAGCTCGTCGTCCATGGTCATGCCGTTCCCGGCCGTTCGGACGCCAGGTCGTGGCGCTCGAGCGGGTAGCCGCGATCGCGATAGAAGCGCCAGCGCTCGCGCGCCGCGTCGCGGTCGGCCTCGTCGGTGGCGACCACCTCGATCAGCCGGTCGAAGCGGCTGAACATCGGCGGCGTCGCGTGGCCGAGGTTGACCAGCACCTCGTGAAACGGCGTCTCGGCCGGCTCGGCTGCGAGCAGCACCGGCGTCTCCGTGGCGAGCGCGTCGGTCGCAGGCACGTGCGGAATGAAGTCCTGCTGAGAGAACGTCCAGAGCATCCGGTCGAATTCGGCCAGGCGCACCGCGTCGTCGCACCAGACGAGCACCTTGTGGTGCGCGCGATAGATCTTGCGCACCAGGCGGCAGCCGTACTGGAACTTGTCCGGGGCGTTGAAATGGAAGTCGACGCGGGTCAAGGGATCAGCCTCTCGCTCGCGCCAGCAGGAAGTTGGCGAGCAGCGGCACGGGCCGGCCGCTTGCGCCCTTGTTGGCCCCCGACTTCCAGGCGGTGCCGGCGATGTCGAGGTGCGCCCAGTCGTAGCCCTTGGCGAAGCGCGACAGGAAGCACGCTGCCGTGACCGAGCCGGCAGGGCGGCCGCCGATGTTGGCCATGTCGGCGAACGGCGACTTCAGCTGCTCCTGGTACTCCTCGTCGAGCGGCATGCGCCAGCAGCTGTCGCCGATGTCGCGACCGGCGTCCTGCAGTTCGGCGGCCAGCGCGTCGCTGGGCGAGAACAGCCCGGAGTGGTGGTGGCCGAGCGCGATCACGCAGGCGCCGGTGAGCGTCGCGACGTCGACCACGGTAGTGGGCTTGAAGCGCTGCACGTAGGTGAGCGCGTCGCAGAGGATCAGCCTGCCCTCGGCGTCGGTGTTCAGGATCTCGATCGTCTGGCCCGACATGCTCGCGACGACGTCGCCCGGCTTGGTCGCGCGTCCGCCCGGCATGTTCTCGGTGGTGGGCACCACGACCACCAGGTTGATCTTCAGCTTCAGTTCGGCGACAGCGCGCATCGCGCCCAGCACCGACGCCGCGCCGCACATGTCGAACTTCATCTCGTCCATCTCGGGCGCGGGCTTCAGCGAGATGCCGCCGGTGTCGAAGGTGATGCCCTTGCCGACCAGCGCGATCGGCGGCTTCTTGGCGCCCGCGCCCTGGTAGCGCAGCACGATCAGCTTCGGTGGCTGGTCGGAGCCGCGGGCGACCGACAGCAGGGCTCCCATCTTCAGCGCCTGCATCTGGCGCGCGTCGAGCACTTCGGCCTTCAGGCCGAGCTCGCGTGCCATCTTCTTCGCCGTGTCGGCCAGGTAGGTCGGCGTGCAGTGGTTGCCCGGCAGGTTGCCGAGGTCCTTGGCCATGTCGACGCCATTGGCGATGGCGGTCGCTTCCGCAACGGCGGCGGTCGACGCGGTCGCCGACGCGACGGGGAGGACGACCCGCTTGGGGCGCACCGGCTGGGGATCGCGCTTCGTCTTCAGCGTCTCGAAGCGGTAGGCGATCTCGCGGCCGATCAGCACCTGCGCGCGAAGCTTCCAGTCGGTGTCTCGGCCGGCGACGGGTGCCTCGTGGAGCAGCGAGATCGCTTCGTCGGCGGCCAGCTGCCCGGCGGCCTTCAGGCCGCCGCGCACCGCGTCGGTGAACGCCTTTTCGGTCGCCTCGCGCGCGTCGCCCATCGCGACCAGCAGAACGCGCGGCAGGTGGCCGTCGAGCTGCACCAGCAGCGTCGCGCCGGCCTTGGCAGGCAGGTCGCCCGAGCGGAGCATCTTCGCGAGCCGGCCGCCGTGCACCGCGTCGATCTCCTTGCCACCGGCGGTGAGCTCCTTGCCCGCGAGAACCGGCACCAGCGCGCAGCCTGCGCGCATGCGTCCGGGGGGCGTCGTCCTTGTGCTAAATTGCATCGCTCGCTCTTTCCCGTGTAGATCCGGCCGATTATACGAGGCTATGCTTTTCCAGAAGGCGCTTCGGCGCGACCTCGTCAACCTCGCCGGCACCATCTTCGCGACCCTGTTCGTCATCATGCTGACGACGTCGCTGATCCGGCTCCTCGGCCGCGCGGCCGGCGGCCGCGTCGATACCGGCAGCGTGCTCCCGCTGATCGCGTTCAACGCGATCACCATCCTCCCGGTCCTGCTGGTGCTCACGATCTACATCTCGGTGCTGATGTCGCTCACGCGCGCGTATCGGGACTCCGAGATGGTCATCTGGTTCGCGAGCGGGCAGAGCCTGCTGGCCTGGGTGCGCCCGGTACTCCTGTTCGCGGCGCCCATCGCGCTGGCGGTCGCGCTGATCGCGTTCTTCGTGTCGCCGTGGGCCGAGCGGCAGGCGAGCGAGTACCAGCAGCGCTTCGCGCAGCGCGAGGACATCTCGCAGGTCTCGGCAGGGCGCTTCCGCGAGTCGGTGTCGGCCAACCGGGTCTTCTTCGTCGAGGAGCTGAACGAGGCGCAGACCGAGGTGCGCAACGTCTTCGTCACGCAGCGGCGCGGCGACGTCGTGACCGTGGTCGTCTCGCGCAGCGGCCGCATCGAGAACGAACGCGACGGCACGCGCTTCCTCGTGCTCGAGGACGGGCGCCGCTACGACGGCGCCCAGGGCAGGCCCGATTTCCGGTTGATGGAATTCGAGCGCTACGGATTGCGGCTCGAGCCGCGCAGCCCGACGCTCGCCGACCAGCGCGCGAAGGTCAAGTCGACGCTCGAGCTCCTGCAGGACCCGACGCCGCGGCATCTCGGCGAGCTGTCCTGGCGCATCAGCCTGCCTGTGTCGGCGCTGCTGATGGCGTTGCTGGCGATCCCGCTGTCGGCGATCAACCCGCGCGTCGGGCGTTCGATCAACCTGCTGGTGGCGCTGCTCGTCTACGTCACCTACAGCAACCTGATCTCGCTGGTGCAGGCCTGGATCGCCGGGCAGAAGCTGTCGTTCTCGGTGGGCTCCTGGGTGCTGCACGCGGCGGTGCTCGCGCTGGCCGGCGTTCTGTTCTGGCGGCGCACGACGCTGCCGCGCTGGTCGCTGCGCAGGCTGGTGGCGCGCGCATGAAGACGCTGCGCGGCTACCTCGGCCGGCAGGTCGTCGCCGCGCTGGTGTTCGTGCTGTTCGGCTTCCTGGCGCTGTTCGCGTTCTTCGACTTCATCAACGAGCTCGACGACGTCGGCCGGGGCGGCTACCGGCTGCAGCACGCGCTCGCCTTCGTGCTGCTCGGCCTGCCCGCGCACATCTACGAGCTGATGCCGATCGTCGCGCTGATCGGCACCATCTACGCGCTGGCGCAGTTCGCCGCGAACTCGGAGTTCACGGCGATGCGCGCCGCAGGGCTCGGCCGCCGCCAGGCGCTGGCGACGGTCGCGCGCATCGGCCTGTTCATCGCGATCCTAACCGCGCTGGTCGGCGAGGGGCTCGCGCCGGCGGCGGAGCGACTGGCGCAGCAGCTCAGGCTGTCGGCCATCGGCGCCTCGGTCGCCGGGCAGTTCCGCTCGGGCCTCTGGCTGAAGGACTCGGTACGCGGCGCGGACGGACAGGTCGAGCGGCTGCGCTTCGTCAACATCGGGGAACTGCTTCCCGATGGCACGCTGCGCGACGTGCGGGTGTTCGAGTTCGACGTCGAGATGCGGCTGTCCGAGATCGTCCACGCCGAGTCCGCGCGCTACGCGCCGCCCGATGCGTGGCGGCTCGCCGGCGTAGACGCGACGCGCTTCGTCGAGACCCGCGTCGGCAGCGACGCGCCGGTGCTGCGCGCCGAGCAACTGCACCCCGCCGAGCGGCTCTGGAAGAGCGACCTGACGCCCGCGTTGCTCGGGGTGTTGCTGGTGCAGCCCGACCGCATGTCGGCGCTGAGCCTGTACCGGTACGTGCGCCACCTGCAGGAGAACCGGCAGAACTCGAGCCAGTACGAGATCGCGCTGGCGAAGAAGCTCGTCTATCCACTGGCCGTGATCGTGATGATGGCGCTCGCGCTGCCGTTCGCTTACCTGCAGGCGCGCGCCGGCGGCATCGGCTACAAGGTCTTCGCCGGCATCATGCTCGGCATCGCCTTCCATTTCCTGAACGGCCTGTTCTCGCACCTGGGCCTGCTGAACACCTGGCCACCGCTGTTGTCGGTGAGCATCCCCAGCATCGGCGCGTTCGCGCTGGCGCTCGGCATGCTCGCCTGGGTCGACCGGACGCGCTGAGCCATGGCCCCCGAAGCGGCGGACAGGCCCGCGGGTGCGCCTGCGGGGCGTGTCCTGGGCAACATTCCCGTGGACGCGCCGGCCCCGGGTGAATTAGCATTGGCCGCAATCCGCTGCGCGCGCCCGCCCGAAAGTCGGCCTGCGCGTCCGGCCGGGCGAAATCGAGGAGGAGGAGGGGCAGCGATGCTGCCGTTTCCGGGCGCACAGCAATGTGCGCCGTTTTTTTTGCCGGCCCGCCAGGGCCTGGACATGACCGGATGATCGCTTTCGCAGAGCGGGCGTTCGCCGACGCGACGGCTGCGCGGCGCAGTTTCCTCGCGACGCTCGTCGTGCTGACGCTGCTGCGCGCGTGGTTCGCTGCCGCGCTGCCGTTCACCAGCGACGAGGCCTATTTCCTGATGTGGGGACGAAACCCCGACTGGGGTTTCTACGACCACCCGCCAATGGTCGGCTGGTGGCTCGCCGTGCTCGACGCCATCTCCGGGCACCGGTTCGTGCTGCGCCTGCCTGCGTTGCTCGCGCCCCCGCTGATCGCCGCGATCGGCTGGCAGCTGCTTCGCCGGCGCGGCGAGGCGCTCGCCTGGTCGGGTGCGACGCTGCTGCTGATGGTCCCGCTCAGCGCCTGGAACGTCGCGATCACCACCGACATCCCGCTGATGCTGTTCAGCGGGCTGACGGTGGCCCTCTACCTGCGCGCCCGGCGCACCGGCCGCATGCGGGACTTCCTGTGGACGGGACTTGCGCTCGGCGGCGCGCTGTTGTCGAAGTATTTCGCGGGGCTGCTGGCGATCGCGATCTTCGTGGACACGATGCGCAGGCCCGATCGCCGCTCGCTCGCGGGACTCGGCTGGGTGATCGCCGGCTCTCTGCCGGCCGCGGCGATCCAGATCGCGTGGAACGCGCAGCACTGCTGGCCCAACGTGATGTTCAACCTGGTCAACCGGCACGGCGACGCGGGACTGTCCTGGCGCACCCCGCTCCTGTACCTGCTGTCCGTCGTCTACGTGCTCACGCCCGCGGTGGCGTGGCGCCTGGCGACCGGGCCGCGACCGGGCGAGCCGGGGGGAGCGGCACACGGTACGCCGGGCGAGGCGGCGCACGACGAGCGCAGCACGCTGCGCTGGCTCGCGCTGGTGCCGCTGGCGATCTTCGCGGCCCTGTCGCTGGTGAAGACGATCGGCCTGCACTGGCTCGCGAGCTTCGTGCTGCCGGCGGTGCTGTGGTTCGTGCTGTCCACGGGCGCGCGCTCGCGCGCCGCGGCGATCGCGACGGCCGGGCTGATCGCCGCCGCGCACTGGCTGCTGATCGGCACGCTGGCGATGCTGCCCACCGAGACCTTCAGGTCCTGGAGCAACTATCAGGGCCTGGTGATGACGGTGCACGGCGACGAGCTCGCGCGAGCGCTCGCGCCGTGGCGCGGCCGCTACGCGATCGCGTCCGACGGCTATTCGCCGGCGGTCACGATCGGCTACGCGCTCGGCGAGCACGTGCTGGTGTTCGGTCCCGGCACCAGCCACGCGCGCCACGACGACATCCTGACCGATTTCCGCGAACTCGAAGGCCGCGACATCCTGATCGTCAGGCGCAGGGACTATTCGCCCGCCGACTACGAGCCGTACTTCGACCGCGTGACGGTGCGCGACATCGAGATTCGCGGCGCGGTGTTTCACCTGATCGAGGGCCACGGTTTCCGCTACCCCGTGTACCGCGATCGCGTGCTCGACGCGGTTCGCCAGCGCTACTACGCGCTGCCGCGCTGGTTGCCGTCGGGCGCATGCTACTTTTGCGATCGGTACTTTCCCGAGCGTTCCTGCCACCGCTGAGCAATGAACCTGCAGCAGCTGCGCTTCCTGCGCGAGACCGCGCGCCACCAGTTCAGCCTGACGCGCGCCGCGCAGGCGATCGGCACGTCGCAGCCCGCCGTCTCGCGCGGCATCCTCGAGCTCGAGGCCGAACTGGGCGTCGACGTGTTCGTGCGCCACGGCAAGCGCATCCTCGGCCTCACCGAGCCGGGCAAGGAGGTGCTGGCGCGGGCCGAACGGGTACTCGCCGAGCTCGACGGCATCGAGCAGGTGACCGCGGATTTCCGCGCGCGCGACGCCGGCGAGTTGCGCGTCGCCACCACGCACACGCAGGCCCGCTACGTGCTGCCCGCGGTGGTCGGCGAGTTCCGCAAGCGCTATCCCGCGGTGCGCCTGACCTTGCTGCAGGGCAGCCCGAAGCAGATCACGCAGTCGGTGATGTCGCGCGAGGTCGACTTCGCGATCGCGACCGAAGTCCCCGAGGAGGCCGAAGGGCTGGTGTCGATTCCCGCGTTCGAGTGGGAGCACGTGGCGATCGTCCCCTCGAAGCATCCGCTCGCCGGGCAGCCGCTGTCGCTGCAGGCGCTGGTCAAGTACCCGCTCGTGACCTACGTCGAGGAGTTCGCCGGCCGTCGCCGCATCGATCGCGCGTTCGCCGACGCGGGATTGCGCCCCGACGTGGTGTTGGCGGCAATCGACTCGGACGTGATCAAGACCTACGTGAAGGTCGGCCTGGGGGTCGGCATCATGACCGGGCTCGCCTACGACGCGGCACAGGACCGCGGCCTGGTCGCGATGCCGGCGGGCGGGCTGTTCGGCATGAACTACGTCCGCCTCGCAGTCCGTCGCGACGCGTTCCTGCGCGGGTTTGCGCTCAGCTTCATCGAACTGTTCGCCCCCGACGTCGATCGTCGAACCCTCGAGCGGCTGATGCAGCGCCGGTGATCGCCGCGCCGCCGGCGCGCCGGATCGAAGCGAGCCTCGGGAAAATCCCGATGCGCGCGCGGCCCCGCGGGCGGTCGCCACCGTGCCGCCACCGCTTATCCTTGTCCGATCGCAGCCGCGCCGGTCGTGCGCGGCTGGGCCCACGTCGAGGAGAGGTCGAAGTCCTATGCGCTCGAGCGCGATCAACGCATTCGGCATCGCCGCACCGGTCGTGTCGCCCGGCGCGGCGTCTGCCGTTGTGTCTGCCGTTGCGATCGCGACGTCGCAGTTGGCAGCGCTGCTTGCCGCGCTGTGCGCAGCCTGTCTCGTCGCGCTCACCGTGGCGTGGCCGGCCGCGGCCATCGCGCAGCCGGTCACGCTGCGTACGTCGAGCTGGTTGCCGGCCTCGCATCCGCTGTCGCAGTCGCAGGCGAAGTGGTGCGCGGAGGTCGAGCGCGCGACCTCCGGGCGCGTGCATTGCAGCCCGCTGTCGAAGCCGGTCAGCCCGCCGCCGGGCACCTTCGACGCGGTCCGCGACGGCCTGGCCGACCTGTCGTTCTCGGTGCACGGCTATACCCCGGGCCGGTACCCGATCACGCAGATCGCCGAGTTGCCTTTCTCGGGAGGATCGGCCGA
Organism: uncultured Burkholderiales bacterium; assembly: GCA_937872345.1. GTDB lineage: Bacteria > Pseudomonadota > Gammaproteobacteria > Burkholderiales > Burkholderiaceae_E > Zeimonas. The sequence continues at coordinate 12,087 of CALMSQ010000461.1, forward strand.
GATCGCTTCGGTGGCCTACCAGCGGATCTTCGCGCGGCACCTGGCCGCACTCAACGAGCAACGTGGGCTCAAGGTGATCGCGGTCTTCACCCACGGGCCGGGCCAGATCTACAACGCGCGCCGCCCGATCGCGTCGCTCGCCGAACTTCGCGGACTGCGCTTCCGCGTCGACGGCGGCACGGTCAGCGACATCGGCAAGGCGATCGGCGCAACCGTCGCGATGAAGCCGGCCTCCGAGACGCTGGACCTGCTGGCGTCCGGCGCGATCGACGGAACGTTCTCCCCCGCGGAGTCGATCTCGTCGCTCAGGCTCGAGAAGGCCATCCACTACTGCACGATCGTGCCCGGCGGCTTGTACAACACCAGCTTCGCGTTCGTGATGAACCAGGCCGCGTGGGACCGGATCTCGAAGACCGACCAGGCGGCGATCGAGCGCCTCTCGGGTGAATACGCCGCGACACTGTTCGGCCGCGCATGGGACCAGGCCGATCGGCGCGGCGCCGCGCTCATGCAGGCGACGGGCGTGCACACGACGATTGCGTCCAGGATCTTCGTCGACGAATTGCGCGCAAAGGTGGCGCCGCTCGAGCGCAAGTGGATCGTCGACGCGAGGGCTCGCGGGCTGGCCAACGCCGAGCAGGTGCTCAGGGAGTTCCGGGCCGAGGTGGCGCGGCTCGAGTAGTCGTTCGCCGCTTCGCGGCGCGCGGTATGCTGCGCGCAACGACGTCCTGCCGGGAGGCCATGCCAATGTCGAAGATCGGATTCATCGGAGCGGGCGCGATGGGCGCGCCGATGATCGGGCACCTGCTCGATGCGGGTCACGAGATCGCGGTGCACGTGCGCCGCCGCGAGGCGGCGACCGCACTGCTCGCGCGCGGCGCGCGCTATGCGGCGAGCCCCGCCGAGGCCGCGAGCGGCGCCGAATTCGTCTGCACCAACGTGACCAACACCGCCGACGTCGAGGCGGTGCTGTTCGGCGAGCGCGGCGCGGCCGCCGCCACCGCCGCGGGCAGCGTCGTCATCGACTTCTCGACGATCTCGGCGGTGGCCACGCGCGAGTTCGCGCGCCGCCTCGCGCAGCGGGGCGTCGACATGCTCGACTGCCCGGTGTCGGGTGGCGCGGTCGGGGCGCAGCAGGCGTCGCTGTCGATCATCGTCGGCGGCGAGGCGGCCGTGCTCGAACGCGCCCGCCCGTTGCTGGAGAAGCTCGGGCGCACGATCACGCACGTCGGCGGGCACGGCGCGGGGCAGGTCGTGAAGGCCTGCAACCAGATCGTCCAGGTGGTCAACATCGAGGGCATCGCCGAGGCGACGCTGTTCGCGGCGGCCAACGGCGTCGATCCGGCGCGGATGCTGCCGGCGCTGCAGGCCGGCATGGCCGGCAGCCGGATGCTCGACCTGATGGGCCCGAAGATGGTCGCGCGCGACTTCGCGGCCGGCATCGAGGCGCGGCTGCACCAGAAGGACTTCGGGCTCGTCGTCCAGATGACGCAGGCGCTCGGCCTGTCGCTGCCTGCGGCGGCGATCGTCTCGCAGCAATTGAACGCGCTGGTCGGCAACGGCTGGGGGCGCGACGACACCTCGTCGCTGCTGCGCGTGCTCGAGGGCGCCAATCGCGGCCGGGCCGCGAACGACGAGTAGGCGTCAGTCACCCGGCGCCGCGCACAGCGCAAGCGCCGCCGCGTGCAGCGATTGGCCCGGCTCGGCCAGCGCCTCGAGCACCGACAGGTGGTGGCGTCCCGGCGCCTCGAGGACCTCGACGGCGCCCGCGGGCCATGCCGCGGCCAGCGCGCCCGCCTGCCGGTGGAATTCGCTGCTCTCGAGCCCGCCGACCGCGGCGACCAGGCGCGCGCCGGCGACCGGCGGCATCGCGACCGGGCTCAGCCGCCGCGCCGAAGCGGCGTCGAGCCGCAGGTCGCCGGCAAGGAATGGCGTCGCGGCGACCGGACGCAGGTCGTGCAGGCCGCTGATCGACAGCCCGCTGCGCACCAGGCGCCCGGGCAGGTCGCCGGCCCACTCGTTCCAGCGGGCGCACAGCATCATTGCGGCGAGGTGGCCGCCGGCCGAATGGCCGCCGGTGACGATGCGCTCGCGATCGAACTCGTAGCGCGACGCGTTACGGTAGAGCCACGCGTGCGCGCCCAGCACCTGCCGGACGATCGTCTCGACCGTGACCGACGGCGCCAGCGCGTAGTTGGGAATCGCGACGCTGATGCCGGCCGCGACCAGCGGCGGCGCGATCCACGAGAAGTCCGACTTGTCGAGCGATCGCCAGTAGCCGCCGTGCAGGAAGACGAACAGCGGCGCCTGCGGCGCGGCGGCCGGGAAGAAGTCGAGCCGCTCGGCGGGCGTCTCGCCGTAGGCGATGTCGTACAGGGCGGCCGAGCGGCGCCGCACCGCCGCGGCCTCGTCGGCCCAGCGCCGGAAGATCGCGGCGGAGTCGGGGATCGCCGCGCGGGCGTTGTATTCGCGGTCGAGCCAGGCGGGGTCGCGTAGGCGTGGCGGGGCGGGAGGCTGCATGGGCGCGATTGTAGGGGGAGCGCGGGGCCTGCGACCGGCCCGGCCGAACCTATGTATAATCCCGGCTCTTCGGGGCGGTAGCTCAGCTGGGAGAGCGTCGCGTTCGCAATGCGAAGGTCGGGAGTTCGATCCTCCTCCGCTCCACCACCATTCAACGCCCAACCTCTATCGGTTGGGCGTTTTCATTTCCGCGGCGAGGGTGCCTCAGATCTGCACCCGTGTCCCGATCTCCACGACCGCATTGCCGGGCAGCCTGAAGTACTCGACGACGCCTCCGGCGTTGCGCGACATCGCGACGAACAGCCTGTCGCGCCACGTCGCCATCGCGGTTCGGGGCAATGGCACCACGGTTTCGCGGCTCAGGAAATAGCTGGTCGAGAACGCGGGCACGTGCAGGCCGTGCGAGTCGGTCAGCGCGAGGGCCCGGGGCACGTCGGGCGTCTCCATGAACCCGAAGTTGAGGGCCACGCGCCAGAATCCCTCGCCGAGTCGCTCGACTTCGGCGCGATCGTCGGGTGCCACCCAGGGCACGTCGCGGAACACCACGGTCACGATGACATTGTGCTCGTGAAGCACCTCGTTGTGCTTGATGTTGTGCAGCAGCGCCTGCGGCACCGTCGTCGGGTCGGCGACCGGGTAGACCGCGGTGCGCGTCGCGCGACTCATCGTTCGCAGATCGGGCTGCGCCAGGAATTCGCGCAGGTCGACGCCCTCGCGCCGGATGCCTTCGAGCAGCAGCGCGCGTCCACGCGACCAGGTGCTCATGACGCCGAACAGCAGCGCGCCCAGCGCCAGCGGAAACCAGCCGCCGTCGAGGAACTTGACCGCGCAGCCGGCGACGAGCACCGCGTCGATCGCGAGGAAGAACATCGTGGCCCCGATCGCCACCGGCGCAGGCAGGCGCCAGCCGTCGCGGACGACGAAGTAGGCCAGCACGGTGGTGATCATCATCGTCAGCGTCACCGCGATGCCGTAGGCGCCGGCCAGCGCCGACGAACTGCCGAATAAGACGACCGCGGCGACGACGCCTGCGAGCAGCAGCCAGTTCACCGCGGGCATGTAGATCTGCCCGGCCTCGCGCGCCGACGTGTGGCGGACCGCCATCCGCGGCAGGAAGCCGAGCTGGATCGCCTGCCTGGTCATCGAGTAGGCGCCCGAAATCACCGCCTGCGACGCGATGATCGCCGCCAGCGTGGCCAGCACCAGCGCCGGCAGCACCCAGGCGTCGGGAAACATCCGGTAGAACGGGTTCTCGATCGCCGAAGGGTTGCCGATCAGCAGCGCCCCCTGTCCCAGGTAATTCAGGGCCAGGCTCGGCAGCACCAGGCCGGTCCACGCGATCTGGATCGGCCGACGCCCGAAGTGCCCCATGTCGGCGTAGAGCGCCTCGGCGCCGGTTACCGCCAGGACGATCGCGCCGACCGCGGCAAACAGGTGCCAGCCTCGCTCGGCCAGGAAGGCCCAGGCGTGGACCGGGTTCAGCGCCTGCAGGATCGCGGGCTCGCGCGCGATGTGAGCGGCACCGCTCACGCCCAGCGCGACGAACCACAGCACGATGATCGGCCCGAAGAACCGGCCGACGAACGCCGTGCCGAATCGCTGCACGAGGAACAGCGAGAGCAGGATCGCGACGCTGGCGGGAACGACGTAGGGTTCGAGTGCCGGGGTCAGCAGCTCGAGGCCCTCCATCGCGCCGAGCACCGAGATCGCCGGCGTGATCACGCTGTCGCCATAGAAGAGCGCCGCGCCGAAGACGCCGGTCAGCAGCAGGACACGGCGCAGCGCCGGCCGCGAACGCACCGCGTGGGCGGCCAGGGCGGTCAGCGCCAGGCCGCCGCCTTCACCGCGGTTGTCGGCGCGCAGGATCAGGATCACGTACTTCAGCGTGACCACCAGCATCAGGGCCCAGAAGATCACCGAGACCGCGCCGACGAGGTTGTGCGCATCGAGCGCCACGCCGGTGGACGGCGAGAAGATCTCCTTGACGGTGTAGAGGGGGCTCGTCCCGATGTCGCCGTAGACGACGCCGATCGCGGCCAGCGTCAGTGCGGCGAGCCCGTGTCGGCGCGGCTGCGCGTCGGGGCGGGAGGCGTGGGCCGGGACTGCGGTGGTGGACATGGCGGAGTCGACGCGTGTTTCGAGGTCGCCAGCGTCGCGCCGCGCGCATCAGGAACGCATAAGGAACCGCTCGATCGCGCCGCCGTCAGGGGACGGGTTCGGCCAGCCGATAGCCGACCCCGGTCTCGGTGAGCAGGCGCCGCGGGTCGGCCGGATCGTCCTCGAGCTTGGCGCGCAGCTGCGCCATGTACAGGCGCAGGTAGTGCGTGTGCTCGACGTACTCGGGTCCCCAGACATCGGCCAGCAGCTGCCGGTGCGTGACCACGCGGCCTGCGCTCCTGACGAGGCGCGCGAGCAACCGGTATTCGGTCGGCGTGAGGTGCACGTCCGCGCCGTCGAGCTGGACGCGGCGGGCGTCCAGATCGACCCGCAGCCCGTCGTGCTCGTAGCGGGTGACCGCGGCCTCGACGACGGTGCCGCGATGGCGCAGCGCGACCCGCATCCGGGCCAGCAGTTCGCCGAGGCTGAACGGCTTGACCAGGTAGTCGTCGGCGCCGGCATCGAGCAGGCGGATCTTCGGGTCTTCGTCCTGCTGCGCGGTGACCACGATCACCGGCGTCGCGCGGTCGCGTCGGATCTCGGCGAGCAGCGTCTGGCCGGTGCCGTCGGGCAGCGACAGGTCGAGCAGAACGAGGTCGATGCCGCTCGCACGCCCCGCGTGTGCCATCAGCGCGCGTGCGTCGGCGGCGCTGGCGGCCGCGAGAATCCGGTATCCCTCGACCTCGAGTGCCTCGCGCAGGGTGGCGCGCAGCTCGCGGTCGTCCTCGACCAGCAGGACGGTCAGCATTGCGCGGCCCCGCCGCCGCCCGGCTCGCCGGCTTCGTCGGGCGTCGTCGCGATCGGCAGCGTGACCTCGAAGCGCGAACCACCGCCTTCACGTTCCCGATAGGCGATCTCGCCGCCGTGCGCGCGGGCAATGGCCCGGCACAGGGCCAGGCCGACGCCGGCGCCGCGCCGGCCCGGGCCGTCGGCGGCGCCGCTCTCGGGGCCCGGTCCGAAGCGCTCGAACGTGTCGAACATGCGCGAGCGCCACGCCGGCGCAACGCCCGGCCCCCGGTCCTCGACCGCGAAGATCATGCGGTCGGCGTCGGCGCGCGCCTCGATCTCGACGGGGCCGTCGCCGTGCTTGAGCGCGTTGTCGACGAGATTGTCGAGGAGTTGCGCGACCAGAACCGCGTTGCAGCGCAAGAGCGGCAGTCCGTGCGCGACACGTGCGCCGATCGGGCGCGCGGGCTCGCGCTGCCGAGCGCGGCGAAGGACGGCTCCGACGATTTCCTCCGCCGACTCCCAGTCCATCGGGAGCACGAGGCCGGGGGCGTCCAGGCGCGCGAGCTGCAGTGTGTTCTCTGCGAGCCGGGCGAGCTGCGTGGCCTCGTCGACGATCGTCGCCGCCAGGCGGCGCCGCTGCGGCGGCGTCAGGCGGTCGTCCTGGTCGTGCAGCGACGAGGCCGCTCCCAGGATCGTGGCCAGCGGCGTGCGGTGGTCGTGAGAGATCGCGGCGAGCAGCGCGTTGCGCAGCGCCTGCGCTCGCGCGGCCTCGCCGGCCGCCGCTGCGGCGTGTAGCGCGTCCGCGCGCTCGAGCGCGGCGCCCATCTGGTCGCACAGCGCCTGCGCCTGCGCTCGTGTCGCCGCTGCATCCGCGAGCTCCGGACCGATGCTCAGCAGGGCTGCGCCAAAGCTGGCGCCGCGGCCGCGCATCGGCAGGAACCAGGCCGGCTGTTCCTCGTAGCGGCCGGTCCCGGGACCGAGCGCGCGACTCTCGCGCAGGCTCAGCCACAGGCCGGCCTTCTCGTCCGCGTCGGCTTCTCCGACCAGTTCGCAGCGGCTCGCGTCGGACGCCACCGCCGGTGGCGCAGGAACGAGGATCAGCGTCGAGGCGCCGCCGGTCAGGCCGGACAGTGCGTCGCGAAGCGCCGCGCCGCGCGCGCGCGGGTCGTCGACGTCGCGCAGGGACTCGCCGAACGCGCGCAACTGCTCCGCCCGCGCGAAGTGCCTCCGCACTGTCGCGACCAGCCTGCGCTGCCTGGCCATCAGCAGCGCGACGATCCAGCTCACGGCCAGCATGGTCGCCAGGAGCACGACGTGCTGTCCCAGGCCCACGGCGTACGTGCCTCGCGGAGGGACGAACGCGTAGTTGAAGGCGAGCACTGCGGTTGCGCAGGCGAGCATCGAGGGCAGTGGCGACCACCACAGCGCGGCGACTGCCGAGGCGAGCACGAGCAGCAGGGCCTGGTTGCCCAGGTCGGTGCGCCCGTCCAGCGCGAACATCGCGGCCCAGGCCACCAGCCATGCCAGAGCTGCCGGCCACCCGCCGGGCGTCGAGCCGGTCGTTCGGGGCTGGTCCGGCGTGCTCATCGGCGAGACGCTAGCACGGTGCATGCGCGACGCGGATCCGGTCTCTGAACGCGGCCGCCATGCGACGCGGCGAGCGTCGCGCGCCCCATCGTGGCCTGGAAATTGCTTCATCCCGGTGCGCGCCCGAGCTCCTCGGGGTTTTTGCACCGACTTGAATCAGATTACCCCGGAGACGATCGCATGGAAGCACTGAAGCAGGGCACCGACACCTTGTTCGTCCTGTTGGGCGCCATCATGGTGCTGGCAATGCATGCCGGGTTCGCTTTCCTGGAGCTCGGCACGGTGCGTCGCAAGAACCAGGTCAACGCGCTGGTCAAGATCCTGGTCGACTTCTCGGTGTCCACCGTCGTCTATTTCGTCGTCGGCTTCGGCGTCGCCTACGGCACGCACTTCTTCGTCGGTGCCGAGCAGCTCGCCGCGAAGAGCGGGTACGAGCTGGTCCGCTTCTTCTTCCTGCTGACGTTCGCGGCGGCCATTCCGGCGATCGTCTCCGGCGGCATCGCCGAGCGCGCGAAGTTCTGGCCGCAACTGATCGCGACCGCGGCGATCGTCGGGTTCGTCTACCCGTTCTTCGAAGGCATCGCGTGGAACCAGCACTTCGGCGTGCAGGCCTGGATCGAGGCGGCGACCGGCGCGCAGTTCCACGACTTCGCCGGAAGCATCGTCGTGCATGCGGTGGGCGGCTGGATCGCGCTGCCGGCGGTGGTTCTGCTCGGGGCGCGCAGGAACCGCTACCGGAAGGACGGCGGCATGTCGGCGCACCCCCCGTCGAGCATCCCGTTCCTGGCGCTGGGCGCGTGGGTGCTCACCGTGGGCTGGTTCGGCTTCAACGTGATGAGCGCGCAGTCGCTGGAGAAGATCTCGGGCCTGGTCGCGGTGAACTCGCTGATGGCGATGGTCGGCGGAACGCTGGCGGCCCTGATGCTGGGCAGGAACGACCCCGGCTTCGTTCACAACGGCCCGTTGGCGGGGCTGGTGGCGGTGTGCGCCGGCTCCGACCTGATGCATCCGCTGGGCGCGCTCGCCGTGGGCGGCATCGCGGGCGCGATCTTCGTGGTCATGTTCACGCTGACGCAGAACCGCTGGAGGATCGACGACGTGCTCGGCGTGTGGCCGCTGCACGGCCTGTGCGGCACCTGGGGCGGGCTGGCCGCGGGCCTGTTCGGCGCGAAGACGCTTGGCGGGCTGGGCGGCGTGTCACTGGGCGCGCAGGCGCTCGGCACGCTGCTGGGCGTGGCCTGGGCGCTCGTCGGGGGCGTCGTGGTGTACGGCATCCTGAAGGCGACGATGGGGTTGCGGCTGTCGCAGGAGGAGGAATACGACGGCGCCGACCTGTCGATCCACAAGATCAGCCTGACCACCGACCGCGAGGTGAACTGGTAGGCCGGTTCGCGGCGGCATACTTGTCGATGCGCCGGGCCGCGCGTGGCCCGGCGGCCGATCGGGGCGCATCGACATGGACGCAGCATCGACTTCCGGGAGCGCCGTCGCCGCCGCAGAGGCAACGGCAGCGCAGACGCTCGTCACGCTGGGCACCGATCGCGAGCGAGGCCTGTCGAGCGACGAGGCGGCGGCGCGGTTGCGCAGGAATGGCGCCAACGAGGTCCCGGAGAAGCGGCGCCACCCGGTGCTGCTGTTCCTGCGGCACTTCTGGGGCCTGTCGGCGTGGATGCTCGAGCTGATCGCGCTGCTGTCGTACCTGCTGCGCAAGCAGGCGGACTTCCGCGTGGCGATCGCGCTGCTGGTCGTCAACGCCATCCTCGGCTTTTTCCAGGAACAACGCGCCGCGGCGGCGGTCGCGTTGCTGCGCCGACGCCTCGACGTGCAGGCGAGGGCGCTGCGCGACGGCCACTGGTCGGCCGTCGCGGCGCGATCGCTGGTGAAGGGCGACCTGGTGCGGGTGCGCGCCGGCGACTTCGTGCCGGCCGACATGCAGGTGATCGACGGCGAGGCGAAGATCGACCAGTCGGCGCTCACCGGCGAGTCGCAGGAGGTCGCCCGGCGCGTCGACGAGACGCTGTACTCGGGCTCGACCGTGCGTGAAGGCGAGGCGACCGCCGTGGTCACCGCGACCGGCGTGCAGACGTTCTTCGGCCGCACCGCGCAACTGGTCGAGGGCGCGCAGCCGAAGATGCACGTCGAGGAGGTCATCGCCCGGGTCGTCCGCTGGCTGTTCGTCATCGTCGGCGCGATGGTGGCGCTGACGCTCGGCGTGTCGATCTACCAGGGCCTGCCGCTCGCCGACACGCTGCCGATCGCGCTGGTCGTGCTGATGAGCGCGGTGCCGGTGGCGCTGCCGGTGATGTTCACGGTGAGCATGGCGCTGGGATCGATGGAGCTCGCGCGCAAGGGCGTGCTGATCACCCGCCTGGGCGCCGTCGAAGACGCCGCGACGATGGACGTGTTGTGCGCCGACAAGACCGGCACGCTGACGATGAACCGGCTGTCGCTGGCAGGCGCGTTGCCTCAGCCTGCTTTCGCCGAAGCCGACGTCGTGCGGATCGGCGCGCTGGCCTCGAACGAAGCCAATGCGGACCCGATCGATCTCGCGTTCCTGCGCGCGGCCAACGAGCGCGGCCTGTCGTCGCGCGCGGCCGTCGTCCGCTCGTTCGTGCCGTTCTCGCCGGCGACGCGGCGCACCGAGGCGATCGTCGAGATCGACGGTGTCGCGGTGCGCTGCGTGAAGGGCGCCTTGCGCACGGTGGCCGCCGCGGCCGGACTCGATGACGCGGCGATCGCCGCGCTCGAGCAGGCCGCGAACGCCGAGGCGGCCCGGGGCGTGCGCAGCCTCGCGGTCGCGCAGGCACGCGGCGACGAGCCGTTGCGGCTGGTCGGGCTCGCGCTGCTTCACGATGCGCCGCGTTCCGATGCGCGACAGCTGATCGACGCGCTGCGCGCGCTCGGCGTCCGGGTCAAGATGCTCACCGGCGATTCGCTGCCGGTCGCGAGGGAGATTGCGCGGGTGCTCGGGCTGGGCGAGATCGCGCGCGCGCCCGAGTTGCGCTCGCTGCAGCAGGACGGGGCGGCGCGCGCTGCCGAGGTGGTCGCGGCAGCCGACGGTTTCGCCGAAGTCTTTCCCGAGGACAAGTTCCGGGTGGTCACCACCTTGCAGGCCGCGGGTCACGTCGTAGCGATGACCGGCGACGGCGTGAACGACGCGCCCGCGCTGCGTCAGGCGGAGGTCGGCGTCGCGGTCAGCGGCGCGACCGACGTCGCCAAGGGTGCGGCGAGCGCGGTGCTGACCACCGAGGGGCTCGCGAACATCGTCGACCTGGTGCGGATCGGCAGGTCGATCTACCAGCGCGTGCTCACCTGGATCGTCAACAAGGTGAGCCGCACGATCATGAAGGCGGGGCTGGTCGTCGTCGCCTTCCTCGTGACCGGCAAGTTCGTGATCTCGGCGCTGGGCATGGTGCTGCTGGTGTTCATGACCGACTTCGTCAAGATCGCGCTGGCCACCGATCGCGTGCG
>CALMSQ010000462.1:0-7115 GCA_937872345.1 uncultured Burkholderiales bacterium
TTGCGCAGGTGCCCGATGCGCGCCGGCATGATCAGGCTCTCGTAGCCGCCCCACGAATAACCGATGCCGAAGTGGCGACGGCGTTCGCACAGCGCGGCGAGCGCCACCGGTGCGCGGCGCGCGTCGAACAGGTTGGGCTCCAGCGAGAACGAGAACAGGCCACTGGCCCCCGAGAAGTCGCGCCGCCACAGCGCGTGCTGCGGATGCGAGAACAGCGCCGGATGCAGCACCGACTCGACCTCCTCGCGCCGCTGAAGCCAGTGCGCGACCGCCAGCGCATTCTCCTGGTGGCGACGCATCCGCACGTCGGCGGTACGCAGGCCGCGCAGCACCAGGTACGCATCGTCGCCGCCCGCGCACTGCCCGAGCTGGCGCACGGCGCTCCACACCTTCGGCCACAAGGGCTCGCGCACGACCGCCGCGCCCATCAGCACGTCGGAGTGGCCGCTCCAGTATTTCGTCAACGCGACCACCGAAACGTCGACGCCCCAGTCGAACGGCCGCGCGAACACCGGGGACGCCCAGGTGTTGTCGATCATCGTCAGCACGCCGCGCCCGCGCGCCGCCGCGCAGATCGCCGGCACGTCCTGCACCTCGAACGTGTAGCTGCCGGGACTCTCGAGCCAGACGAGCTTCGTCTCGGGTCGGATCAGCGCGTCGATGCCGGCGCCGACGGTAGGATCGTAGTAGGTCGTCTTCACGCCCAGGCGCGCGAGCATCCCGTCGCAGAAGATTCGCGTGGGGCCATAGGCCGAGTCGGTCACCAGGATGTGATCGCCCGGCTCGAGCACCGCGAGCAGCACCGCCGTGATCGCCGCCAGGCCCGACGGCATCAGCGCCGCGCGCACTTCGTGTCCGCCGCCTTCGATCTCGGCGAGCGCGTCCATCAGCGCCATCGTCGTCGGCGTGCCGGCGGTGCCGTAGGTCGTCGCGTGCCGCTCGGCCTTGCCGACCGCCTCGCCTGCGGCCTCGGCCTGCGCGAGCGTGTCGAACAGGACGGTCGAGGCGCGATGCACCGGCAGGTTCGCGGTGCTGACGGCCACGTCGAGATGGCGGCCCGCCTCGGCGAGACGGGTGCTGGAGGTCGGAGTGCGATCGGACATGGGCGAGCAGTCTACCTGCCCGCCGGTTCGCGCAGCATCCGCGCCGGCAATTGGCTGCGCAGGCCGTTCTCCAGGCGCACGTTGTAGGCGTACTCGGGGCCTGCCGCGCCGCTCACCCGCTGAACGCTGTCCACGCGCGCGCGCACCCAGCCGCTGCCGTAGCGGGCCTCGACCGACTGCCCGGGCGCGAAACGCGCCGCAAGCGGCGGCGGCGCCGGTGTAGCCGGCCCGGACGGCGCACGTCGGGCACCCGGCGCGACCTGCGCACCCGGCGCGGCCTGCGCGGGCGCCGCAGCGCCTGCACCGGCGCGCGCTCCGGCCTCGGGACACAGCACCTCCCACTGCTGCGAGATGCCGAGGCCGCCGCTCGCGTTGTCGCGGCCGACGATGTTCCCGGACGCATCGCGCCATCGCGTGCGGCCACCGCCGATGTCCGAATTGTCCCAGCGGCCGGCCAGCGTGTAGGTCTTGCCGTCCACCGCCGTGATCCGGCCGCGCGTGCAATCGGCCGACGCGCGGTATGTCACCTTCGTATCGGGGTTCGCCATCTCGCGCTCGACGCAGCCGCGATCGTTCGGCGACCAGTTCTCGCACCAGCCGCGGATCGCCTCGCGCGTGACGCGCGCTTCGGCCACCGCGTTCGCGGTGCCGATGCCGCTCTTCCGGAAGACCGTCGGGGCCCAGTGCTTGCTGCCCAGCGACAGCCATTCGGCGTCGGCCTCGGCGCGGGCGGCCGTCGCCAGCGCGCTACCGAGCAGCAGGAGCAGCAGAGCGATCTTCCGCGTCGGCATGGCGGCCTCCTTCGGTGCGTCGGCGATCTCCACAGAATACGCCGGCGCGTGTCCGCGCGACACCGGCCGGCGCGGCGTCATCGCACGCGGCGTGGCGCGGCGTCGTTGCGCGCAGCGTCGGCCGACGCGCGCTCATCCGCCCGCCCGAACCTCCTCGACCACGCCGGCCGCGGCCATCTCGTCGATCTGCGCATCGTCGTAGCCGTGCTCGCGCAGCACTTCGCGCGTGTGCTCGCCCAGCAGCGGTGCCGGCCGGTCGACGCGCGCCGGCGTCTCCGACAGGTGCACCGGGCAGCCGAGCGCCTTCGTCGCCCCGGCCTGCGGATGCTGCAGGTCGACGACCATCCCGCGCGCCAGCACCTGCGGATGCGACAGCGCCTCGCCGATCGAATTCACCGGACCCACCGGCACGCCCGCCGCATCGAACACCTCGATCCAGTGCGCGCGATCGTGCTGCGCAAGCACCGCCTCCATCGCCGCGACCAGCTCGGCCAGGTTGCGCATCCGGTCGGCGTTGGTGACGAAGCGCGGATCGGCCTTCCACTCCGGATGCCCCAGCACGTCGGCGATGCGCTCCCAGTTCGACTGGTTCGCGCCGCCGATGTTGATGTAGCCGTCGGCGGTGCGGAACGCCTGGTACGGCGCGGTGAGCACGTGGCTCGAACCCAGCGCGTGCGGCGACACGCCGGTCGCGAAGAAGATCGCCGCGTGCCAGTAGGTCTGCTGCAGCGCCGCCTCCATCAGCGACGTGTCGACCATCTGCCCGCGGCCGGTCTTCAGCTTGTGCACGTACGCGGAAAGGATGCCGACCGTCGCGAGGATGCCGCCGTTGATGTCGGCGACCGAGTTGCCGGTCTTCACCGGCGGCCGGCCGGGCTCGCCGGTGATGCTCATCAATCCCGCGAAGCCCTGCGCGATCAGGTCGAAGCCGCCCTTGTCGGCCCAGGGTCCGTCGCGGCCATAGCCCGACACCGCACAGTAGATGAGCCCCGGATTGAGCTTCGACAGCGCGTCGTAGCCGAGCCCGAGCTTCTCGAGCGTGCCGCGCCGGTAGTTCTCGGTGAGCACGTCGGCGCGCGCGACCATCCGCCGCAGCACCTCCTTGCCCTGCTCGTGCTTCAGGTTCAGCGCGATGCCGCGCTTGTTGCGGTTCAGGATCATGAACGGCGCCGAGACGCCGTTCACGCGTGGCTCGCGATAGCCGCGCGAATCGTCGCCGCCGGGCAGCTTCTCGACCTTGATCACTTCGGCGCCGAGGTCGGCGAGCATCATGCCGGCGGTCGGCCCGGCCATGATCTGCGCGAGTTCGAGCACGCGCACACCCGCGAGCGGGCCGGGGTGCGGGCCGGGCTGCGACGCGGCGGGCGGGCCGGCGCGTGGAGTCACGGGCGCGCTCATCTCAGCGCCCCACAAAGGCCGGCTTCGTCTTCGCGAGGAACGCCGAGTAACCGATGCGGAAGTCCTCGGTGTCGAAGCAGTCGAAGCACTCGTCGTACTCGGCCTCGGTGAGCGGCCGGCCCTCGGCGAGCCGTCGCGCGAACTTCTTGTGCCAGCGCGCGGCGAGCGGCGCGCCTTCGGCGATGCGCTCGGCCGCGGCACGCGCCTCGGCGGCCACCTGGTCATCGGGCACGACACGCGTGACCAGCCGCTTGTCCTTCGCCTCGCGCGCGTCGAAGATGCGGCCCTCGAGCAGGATCTCCAGCGCGACGTCGGCGCCCGCGAGCCGCACCAGCGGGCTCATCTCGGGATACGCCATCACCAGCCCGAGGTTCTTGATCGGCGCACCGAAGCGGCTAGATTCGCCGCAGATGCGGATGTCGCACATCGACGCGATCTCCAGCCCGCCGCCGACGCAGATGCCGTGGATCTGCGCGACCAGCGGATGGCGGCACTCGATCATCGCCTGCGCCGTCGCGTGCATGATGCGGCCGTACTCGATCGCCTGGCGCTTGTTCGAGCGGTCGGTGGCGAACTCGGCGATGTCGTTGCCGGGCGAAAACGACTTCTCGCCGGCGCCACGCACGACGATGCAGCGCAGCGAGTCGTCGGCGGACAGCGCGCGCATCGCGTCGCCGAGCCCCTGCCACATCGGCTTCGTCATCGCGTTGAGCTTGTCGGCACGATTGAGCACGACGGTCGCGATCGAGCCGTCGCGAGTCACCTGGATCAGGTCGGTCATGGGTTCGTCTTCTCGCTGGAGGTAGGGGTCTGGGGGGAGACGGGTGTCGAAGCGGATGGTGCGGAAGGCGGCGCGACGCGCCCGATCCTGCTGCGCACCATCTGGATGTGGCTGCGCAACGCGTAGAGCTCGTCGGCATACGACAGCGGCACCGTCAGCCGCTCGACGCGCGCGTCGAGCTGGTCGAGCCGCTCGAGCAGCCGGCCCGCGGCGTCCTCGCGGTCGTCGATGCTCTCCTCGATGTCGCGCAGCTGGGCATACCAGCGGAAGATCCGCGACCGCACCTTGAACTCGTAGAGCGGCGGCACGACCCGCGACAGCGGGATCAGCACGGCGATGATCGACACGAGCACGACCCACATCCGGTCGATCAGGTTCGCCAGCCAGAACGGCAGGTAGCGCTGCAGCCACGGCGTGCCGCCACGCAGCGTGCGCTCGGCCTCGCGCGCCAGCGGCCACTCGAGCGAGCGCTCGGAGGGGAACTCGCCGCGACGCTGGAACCAGCCCGCCTCGCCGTGGATCGAGCGCGCCGCCTGCACGAAGAGCTGGATCAGCGCCGGATGGATGTCGTCGCGCGCGACCAGCATCGCGGTCGGCGCGATCAGCTGCACGTCGCGCGGCGGCAGGTCACGCGCCAGGTCGACGACGCCGCGCGGCAGCGTGACCGGGCTGAGGAACGGATAGCGGCGCGAATACGCCTCGGCCTGCGCGAAGTCGAACAGTCGGATGCCGGGCGTCTGCAGCAGCATCTGCACCAGCAGCGATTCGGGCGCCGACGCGAACACCACCGCGTCCATCTTGCCGTCGAGCATCGCTGCGACCGCCGGCGTCTCGCCCAGCGTGCGCAGCCGCACGCTCGCCGGATCGACGCGGTTGGCCTCGAACAGCCGGGTCATCAGGTTCGGCACGCCGCTGCCCGGCGTGCCGATGTTCAACCGCCAGCCGCGCAGGTCGGCCAGGCCCTCGATCGCGACGCGGCGCAGCCGCCGGCGCGCGACGTCCTCGCGGTAGAACAGCCACACCGGCTCGTAGAAGAGGCTGCCGAGCGCGACCAGGTCGTCGTCCTTCGGCTGCCCGGGCAGCGTCGGCCGCGAGTCGGCACCGCCCTGCACGAACGCGACCTGGACGCCGGACGCCTCATTGCGCAGCAACTCGACGTTCTCGGCAGCGCCCTGCGTGGTGCGCAACCGCACCTCGATCCCGTAGCGGGCCAGCCAGTCCTTGTAGCGCTTGCCGAACTCGGCGTAGGCGCCCTGCTCCTGCCCGGTGGCCAGCGTCACGACTTTCGGCGGCGTGGGCTGCAGGGTCCAGTAGGCGGCCGCGAGCAGCCCGGCCGCGATCAGCGCGAACGGGCCTGCGGTGACCAGCAGGTCACGCAGGTTCTGGAAGGCGACGCGGAGGAAGCGGGGCATCGGGAGTCCGGAAGCGGCGATCAGCGCGCGGGCGGTACCGTCGTTCCTTCAGGCGGCCAGGCCCAGCCACAGGCCGAGCGGCACGAACACGACGGCAGCGAGATTGCCGAGCATCACGATGGCGGCGACCTTGTCGGGCTCCTGGCCGAACTGCTCGGCGACGAGAAAACATAGCACCGCCGGCGGCAGCGCCGCAAAGAGATAGAGCTGTCCGCGCTGCTCCGCGCTGAACGCGAACAGGCCATCGAGCAACCCGGCGACCGCGATGCCCGACAGCGGGCAGACGAGCGCGCCGACCAGGCCGATCCGCCAACTCTTGAAGCTCACGTCCAGCATCCGCACGCCGAGCGCGAAGAGCATCAGCGGGATGCAGGCCTCGCCCAGCATCTGCATCGACTTGAAGAGCCCGCCCGGAATCGCGACACGCGTCGCGGCGAGCACGATGCCCGCAATCATCGCGAGCATCATCGGGCTGGTGAGGAACTTCCACGACGCATGGCCGCCGGTGCCGCGCCGGCTCTCGATGATCTTGATGCCGGCGGAGAAGTAGACGAGGCTGCCCGCCATGAACAGGGCCACCGCCGCCGGCAGGCCGGCCGAACCGAAGGCCAGCGCCGCGAGGGGCAGCCCCATGTTGCCGCAGTTGTTGTACATCATCGGCGGCACGAACGTGCGCGCGTCGTAGCCCAGCAGGCGGGCGACGGGCCAGGCCAGCAGGCCGGAGCCCAGCGAGATCACCATGCCGGCCACGATCAGGTTGATGTTGGCCGAGAGATCGAAGTCCTTCGAAGCAAAGGACGTGAGCACCAGCAGCGGACACAGCACGTCGATGCTGATGCGGTTCACCGGAACCATCTCGGCCCGCACGCTGTCGCCGCGCCAGCGGCCGTAGCCGTAGCCGAGCGCGATCGTGATGAACACGGGCAGGATGATCGAGAGGATGCGTTCGACGAGCATGAGGGCGATGGGTAGGCGGCGCGCGCCGGGCGGGCTGCCCGGGAACGACGAGCGAGGGGCTTGGGGAACGGCCTTCGGGTCGAAGGAAGCGAGATTGTGATGGAAACGGTGCGGGCGCACGGACTGCGATTGCGCGAGGGACGACATCCATTTATCATGACCATCATGTCCATCTGATGTAGTCATGAAAAGCACGATGGCCTGGAGCATTGCCCAAGCCAAGCAGCACCTCTCGGAGGTCGTTCGCCTGGCAGCCGAGGAACCGCAGCCGATCTACAACCGCGGTCGGCTGGTCGGAGCACTCATCGATGCCGATACGTTCCGGGCGTTCGAGCAATGGCGACGCGAGGCGTCGCGCACGACCGTGGCCACGCAGTTCGACCGGCTGCGCGACGAACTCGCGGCCGCCGCCTCGGCGCAGGAGACCGCCCCCCCGGCCGAGCCGTTGCCGGCCCCGCCGCGCACCGACCGCGAGAACGCCTTCGCGCGGGTGCTCGAAGAGGAGTCAGCGCCCGCTTCCCGGAAAAGCGGCGATGCAGCTGGTTGATACGAACGTCATCAGCGAGCTCTGCCGCCGCGATCCCGACGCAGGAGTCCTCGCTTGGGCGGAGACTCAGTCAGCGCTCACATTGTCGATCGTCACCGTCGAGGAGATCGCATTCGGGCTTTCCTG
>CALMSQ010000463.1:0-23652 GCA_937872345.1 uncultured Burkholderiales bacterium
TGAGATACGGAAAGATCATGTCCGCGAGGTCATCGACGGTAAGGCTCTGACGGATTGCGAGCGCCGCGGTCTGAATGCTGTCGGCGCCTTCGGGGGCGAGTATGTGCGCGCCGAGCAGGCGACCACTTCCGGCGTCGGCCACGAGCTTGATGAGACCGCGCACGTCGCGTGCGGCAAGAGCGCGCGGCACCACGTCGAGACCGATCGTCGACACGCGGACGGAATGACCGGCAGCTCGCGCCGTTGCCTCGGTCAGACCGACGCTTGCCACCTGCGGGTCGGTGAATACGATGGCTGGCATGGCACTGTTGTCGTAGCGCAGGTTATCGCCGTTGAGTGCGTTCCTGGCCGCGAGCTTGGCCCCGTAGGCGGCCATATAGACGAACTGGTCGCGGCCGGTAACGTCACCGGCAGCATAGACGCCGGCCTTCGTCGTGCGCATGTAGTCATCGACGATGATGGCGCCCTTTGGCGAGACGGCGATACTGTGGTCGTCGAGCCCCAGGCCTTGGACGTTGGGGCTACGCCCGGTGGTAATCAGCACTTGCTCGGCGTCGATCGAAACGTCTTGGCCGTCGCGCGTAAGGGTCAAGGAAACATCACCCTCGGTCTTGCGGATCGCCCGGTAGGCGATGCCGGATACCACCGTGATCCCTTCCTCCTCGAAATACCGCTGCAGCGCCGCTCCGATCTCGGGCTCGGCCTGGGGGAGCAGCCGCGACCGGCAGACGAGCGTCACCTCGACCCCGGCGCGGGCAAACATCTGAGCCAGTTCAGCACCGACGTAGCCGCCGCCGATGACGAGCAGCGAGCGCGGCAGCTCCTGGAGGTCCAGCGCAGTCGTGCTCGTGAGGTACGGTACGGTCTCGATCCCCGGGATCGCAGGCACCGCCGGTCGCGCACCGGTTGCGATGATGATCTTCGCAGCGGGAATACTCGTGCCGTCCACCTCGACACCGCCTTCGACGAGGCGTGCCAAACCTTCGCGATAGGTGATGCCGTTGTAGGCCGACAGCAGGTCGATGTACCTGGCCTGGCGCAGCGCGGAAACGAGCGCGTCCTTCTGCTGAACGGTTCTGCGCCAGTCGGTTAGTTTGGCCTTGGCCGTGATGCCGGCGAAGCGCGCTGTCGCGCGAGCGTTGTGAAGCGTCTCGGCGGCGCGGATCAGGGTTTTCGACGGTACGCAGCCGATGTTGACGCAAGTGCCGCCGATGGTGCCGCTGCCGATGAGCACGACCTGTGCGCCCTGATCGGCGGCCGTGATCGAGGCTGAGAAGCCGGCCGAGCCGGCGCCGATCACGGCGAGATCGCAGGTGCGTGAATTACGACTGCTCCCGCGGAAGCGGTGAGGCGCTTCGGTCGTGCGCTTCGACGCGGAGTCGAGTGTCGGTACGGAATAGGGCGCGTCGTTCATCTCAACTACCCTGCGACCTCGCGTGGGCAGGGAAGCCGGCACTGCTGCTCGCGGCCGCGATCGCACCGGGGTTCGTCTTTGCGTCGTCGAACGTCACTGTTGCGGTCTTCGACTCGAAGGAGACCGTCACGTTCGCGACGCCTGGAACCGCCGCCATCGCGGTCTTCACGATGTAGGGACACGAGGCGCAGGTCATGTTGTCGACGCCGAAGGTCACGATACGTTGCGCGGCAAACGCGGCGGGAGTCGTCATCATCGAGACGATCAGGGCAATGGTGCTCGAGCGCTTCTTCATGGGAGTTCCTTCGACATCAAACGGGCAGCAACAGCGGGGCGACGTAATCGAACGCGAAGGCGGCTGCAACGAGCACCGTCGCGATCCAGAGTGCGGTCCGGACGAGGCGGCTGGGGACGAGCGTTGCGCAGGCGGCACCGTTGGCGCAGGCTCTCCGCGGCTTCCAGTAGACGAGGTAGAAGCCGTAGCCGAGCACGCCAGTCGTTGCAGCGACGAACAACGGCTTGTAGGGGGCGAGTGCCGTCAGATTGCCGACCCAGGCGCCTCCGACGCCGAGGCTGAACAGGACGAGCGGCACGATGCAGCACGACGAGGCCGCGAGCGCGCCGAGTATGCCGCCGAGGGCGACCAGGCGCTGCCGACCGCTCTCGCCACGCGCCGAGGTCATCATGTTCCCTGCGCTCGACACGATTTCTGCCGTTCCATATCGCGATGCATCCATGTCGGGCCTCGCCTTCCTTGCTGAAATCCTTCTTGCACGGTACTTTGAAGTCTGTAGCGATTACAGAGTCAAGCGGGAAGTTCGCAATGTCCGACGGTTCCGTTAGGAAGGGCCTTCAGCGGGCCGAGCTCGCCCGGCGAACAGGCTGCAATCTCGAAACGGTGCGCTATTACGAGAAGGTCGGGCTGCTGCCCGCGCCGCCGCGCACGACCGCCGGCTATCGTCGCTACGACGCCAATCATGAGCGGCGGCTTCGCTTCGTCCTGCGGGCGCGCGAGCTGGGCTTCTGCCTCGACGAGGTCCGCGCGCTCTTGCGTCTCGTCGATGAGAGTGACCAGCCCTGTGCCGAGGCGCGGGATCTCGCCGCGGCTCATCTCGCCGAGGTGCGTGCGAAGATCGCCGACCTGAAGCGCATGGAGCGAGTGCTGAAGGACGTCGTCGTCCGATGTGCGGACGGCACGCGGCCGGAATGCCCGCTGATCGAGACGCTGTTCGAGGGGAAGGCCGCCTGATGGTCCAGCGGAGAGCCAAGAGTGCCGGTATACCGGTTTGATCGCGTTGCATCACCGCGATCCCAGTAGAACAGCACCTGATCCCGGGCCTTACTTCAGCCCCTCCACGTTCGCACGCTTGAGCAGCAGCGCATTGGCCGCGACGATCAGCGAGCTGCCGGACATCGCAAGCGCCGCCATCTCCGGGCTGATCGTCAGCGGGTAGAAGACGCCCGCGGCGAAGGGAAAGGCGATGACGTTGTAACCCACCGCCCACCACAGGTTCTGGTGCATCTTGCGCAGGGTGACGCGCGACAGGCCCACGGCGGCGACCACGTCGAACGGATCGCTTCTCATCAGCACCACGTCGGCGCTCTCCATCGCCACATCGGTACCCGCGCCGATCGCGAATCCGACGTCGGCCTGCGTGAGCGCCGGCGCATCGTTGATGCCATCGCCGACCATGCCGACTTTCTTTCCCTGCGCCTGGAGCGCTTTCACTTGGTCGGCCTTCTGACCGGGTAGGACTTCGGCGAGCACCATGGTGACGCCCAGCTCGCGTCCGATTCGCTCAGCCGTGGCACGGTTGTCGCCGGTCAGCATGGCGACGTCGACGCCGCGTTTCTTCAGCGCCGCGACCGCCGCTGCGGAAGTGGGTCGAACCGCATCCGCAATCGCGATCAGCCCCCACAGCTTGCCGCCCCGCGCCACGTGCACCACCGTGCGTCCCCCGCCGGCCATCCGCTCCGCCGTGGCCTCCATCCCGGCCAGATCGACGCGCTCCGCGTCCATCAACCGGCGGTTACCGACCAGCGCCGGCTCGCCTTCGGAACGTGCGCGAGCGCCCATTCCGTCGATGTTGGTGAATCCCTCCGCGGGCAGGGCCTGCATTCCTTTGGACCTCTCGAGGATCGCGTGGGCGAGCGGGTGCTCCGAGTGCTGCTCCATGCCGGCTGCGAGAGTAAGCACATCGGCTTCGCTTCGTCCTGGCGCGGCCGCCACTTCCACCACTTCGGGCTTGCCGAGTGTCAACGTCCCGGTCTTGTCGAAGATCACGACGTCCAGATGCGTTGCGTTCTCGAGCGCCGCGGCGTTCTTGATCAGGATGCCGTTCTGCGCGCCGCGGCCGGTGCCGATCATGATCGCCATCGGGGTCGCAAGCCCGAGCGCGTCGGGGCAGGCGATGACGAACACGGTGATCGTGAGCGTTACCGCAAACAGCAGCGTCTGCCCGATCAGCCAGAACCAGACCGCGAACGTGGCAAGGCCGATCACGATGGCGATGAGCACCAGCCATTGCGAGGCCCGATCGGCGAGAAGCTGCGCCGGCGCCTTCGAGTTCTGCGCCTCCTGCACCAGCTTCACGATCTGAGCGAGCGCCGTGTCGGCACCCACCTTCGTCGCGCGAAAGCGAAACGCCCCGCTCTTGTTGATGGTGGCCGCGGCAACGTTGGCGCCGACCACCTTCTTCACCGGCATCGATTCACCGGTGAGCATCGACTCGTCGACCTGCGTTTCTCCCTCGGTTACCACTCCGTCGACGGGAATCCGGTCGCCAGGACGCACGATCACGATGTCCCCTGCCAGCACATTGGCCGTCGGCACCTGCAGTTCCTTGCCGTCGCGCAGCACGTTCGCCATCGGAGGCGCAAGATCCAGCAGCGCGCGGATCGCGTCGTTCGCGCCTGCCCGAGCCCTCATCTCCAGCCAGTGGCCGAGCAGGATGAACACGAGCAGCACCGACACTGCTTCGTAGAACTGCACGCCTTCGAACAGGAAGGTCGCCGCTACGCTGAAGAGATAGCCGGTGCCGACCGACAGCACGACGAGCACGGCCATGTTGAGGACGCCGTTGCGCAAGGCACGCCAGGCGGCGACGAAGAAAGGCAACGACGGCCAGAGGACGGCGCCGCTCGCGAGCACGAACAGCCAGTGGTCGAGCTCCAGGCCGAACGGCACCGGCGGCGTGGGCAGCGGCAAACCCATCGGCGCCCAGAGGAACAAGAGCGCGCTGAAGAACAGGCAGACGAGGAAGCGGTTGCGCATGTCGCGCACCATTCCCGCCATGTCCATCCCGGCGCCGTGGCCCATGTCGTGCGCCATCTCGTCCATGGCGCCGGGTTGGGCGGCGTGCTTCGCATGAGCGGCGTGCATGTCCGGCTCGGCCACTCGGCAGACGTGATCGGGCTGCACCTCGCCGCGGCAGTGATAGCCGCACTCGCGCACGGCCTCGCGCAACTGCGGCTCGGAGATCATCGCAGCGTCGTAGTGCACCGTCACGCTTCCCGAGGCGTGATTGGCATGGGCGTGATACACGCCGGGCAGTGCACCGACGCGTTTTTCCACGCCGAGGTGATCGAGCTTCTCGAACAGCCCTCTCACCTCGACATTCACGCTCTTCATTTCGCTCTTCAATTGGTATCCGTTCTGATGTCGACCCCGTCAAATGCTCGGTGAGTGCCCTGCTGTCAGCGCTAGTGAGCTCCATCCATGTGCCCGTCCTGCGCGACCAACCCCGGCGTAAAGCGCGCCTGCTCCGGAGCAGTGCCCGGCAAGGTGATCGAAACTACGACTTTCATGCCCGGGGCGTGAACGTAGCGTGCGAGGCCTTTCATGCGGTTGTCGCCGTCGGGCGCAAGCGGTGCGGTACTGCGCGTCTTGCCGGCGAGGATCGTCGCGGTTCCCGTTGCGCCCTTGGTCGAGACCGGCGTGCCCGCGTGATCGGTGACATACACGACGACCGGGCTGTCGGCTGAAGCGACAGCATTCTTCTGAGTGACGAGTTCGTAGTGCAGCGGCCCCGCCATGCGCAACTGACCGCCATTGGGGGCCTTCTGCGTGTCCAGGTACGCGTCGTCATGCGCGAAAGCAGAAGGCGCCGAGAAGGCGACCGCTACCGTGAGCGCGGCGCCCAGCCAGAAAGGTTTCATATGCACTCCTTCATTGAACGAATCAGTAGTTTTCGGTGCTGCGTGTCTCGAGAAGCCTTTGCAGCGGCTTTTCACCCCATCGCCAGAACATCATCGGCGTGAGCACGGTGTCGAGCAGCGTCGAGCTGACGAGCCCGCCGAAGATGACCACGGCCACGGGGTGAAGCACTTCCTTGCCCGGGGCGTCGGCCGAGAGCAGCAGCGGCACCAGGGCGAATGCCGCCACCAGTGCCGTCATCAGCACCGGCGTCAGTCGTTCGAGCGACCCACGCACGATCATCGCCTGGCCGAAACGCTCGCCTTCGAACGCGCAAAGGTTGATGTAGTGCGAGATCTTCAAAATGCCGTTGCGCGTGGCGATGCCGGTCAGCGTGATGAACCCGACCAGCGCGGCGATCGACAAGGGCTGGCCGGAAATCCACAAGGCGATCACGCTACCCACCAGTGCCAGCGGGATGTTGCCCATGATGATGAGAGTCAGGGCCGTCGAACGGTACCGGCTGTACAACACCAGAAAGATCATCGACAGCGACACGAGCGCCAGCAGCGCGATCAGGCGCGACGCCTGCTCCTGCGCCTGGAACTGTCCCTCCAGCGCCGTGAAGTAGCCATCTGGCATCGGCCTGGCAGCCAGTTCGGAGCGGATCGAACGGATGATGCCCGCCATGTCGCCGCCGTCGGTGTTCGCCGACACGACGATGCGTCGTCGCGCGTTCTCGCGGCTCACCTGGTTCGGGCCGTCGCTGTCCTCTACGTCGGCCAGTTTGGAAAGCGGAACATGGCCATCGGGCGTTTCGATCAGCAGGTTGGAAAGAGCGTGCATTCCGCGTCCGCTCTCCGGCAATCGAGCCACGAGGTCGAAGCGGCGGTTGCCCTCGATGATCTGCGTGATACGTTCGCCGCCGACCATCTGCTCCAGGCCGCGCAGCAGCGCGCCGGGCGCGACGCCGTATCGCGCCGCTTCGTCGTAGTCGATACGGATCTTCGTCTGCGGAATCCGGACCTGCTTTTCGATCTGAAGGTCGGTAACGCCCGGAACTTGCGCAAGCCGTCCACGTAAGTCCTCGGCCAATCCGCGCAGCGTGTCGAGATCGTCGCCGTACACCTTCAAGGCGATCTGCGCGCGAACGCCCGATAGCAGGTGATCGAGTCGGTGCGAAATGGGCTGCCCGACATTGCTCACGACGGGCAAGCTGACCAGGCGACTGCGGATGTCGTTGATCACCGCTTCCCGACCTCGTTCGGACGTCTCGAGGTCGACATCCATTTCGGTGGAGTGCACCCCCTCGGCATGCTCGTCGAGCTCCGCACGGCCGGTTCGGCGGCCGACCTGCGTCACTTCCGGCACCTTCATGACCAGTTGTTCGGCCAGCGCCCCGATCCGGTTCGATTCGCCCAGCGACGTGCCCGGCTCGAGCAGCAGGCTCACCGTGAGCGTTCCTTCGTTGAACGGCGGCAGGAACGAGCGCGGAAACAGCGGAATGGCGGCGCCCGCGACGAGGACGACAACCAATGCGGCACCCAGCAGGCTTCGGCTGTGTCCGAACGACCAGTTCAGCAGCTTCGCGTCCCACCGTTTGAGCACCTTCACCAGTGGGCTGTCGCCGTGCCCGAGCTGCTTCATCCCCGGCAAGAGGTAGTACGCCATCACGGGTGTCAGCGTGACCGAGACGATCATGCTCGCGAGAATCGATACGATGTAGGCGACACCCAGCGGCGTGAACAACCGGCCCTCGATCCCGGGCAGGACGAACAGCGGCACGAACACGAGCACGATGATGATCGTCGCGTAGACGATCGCGGAACGCACCTCGAGTGTCGCCTTGGCGATCACCTCGGCGACCGGGCGAGGATGCTCCAGTGCCCGGTTCAGCCGCAGCCGGCGCAGCACGTTCTCCACGCCGACCACGGCATCGTCGACCAGTTCGCCGATCGCGATCGCCAGACCGCCCAGCGTCATCGTGTTGATCGACAGTCCGAAGTAGCGGAAGACGAGCGCGGTCGCGAGCAGCGAGACGGGAATCGCCGTGAGCGAAATCAGTGTCGTGCGTACGTTCAGGAGGAAGAGGAAAAGGATCACCGCGACCAGAATCGCCCCGTCACGCAGCGCCTCCTCGACGTTGCCGACCGACCGCTCGATGAAGTCGGCCTGCCGGAACAGGAACTGCGGCGCATCGACTCCAGCGGGACGAGCCTTCGCCAGATCAGCCATGGCGCGTTCGACTTCCCGCGTGAGCGTCACGCTGTCGGCGGATGGCTGCTTCTGCACCGAGAGGATCACGGCCGGCTTGCCGTTGTAGCCGGCATCGCCGCGCTTGATCGCCGGGGCGATGCTGACCGTCGCCACCTGGTTGAGCAGAACGCGCTGGCCGTTCGTCACCGAAACGACGATGTTCTGGAGATCCTCGATACGCGAGGTACGCCCGATCTGGCGGATCAGGTACTCGCGCCCCTGCGCCTCGAGGAATCCGCCACTGGTATTGGCGCCGAAATCCTTCAACGCGGCATCGACCCGCTCGCGTGGCACACCGAGCGCCTGCAACTGGTCCGGTCGGAGCTCGACGCGGTACTGACGCACCTCGCCGCCGATGGCAATGACCTGCGCGATACCCGGGATGGTGAGCAGACGCGGCCGCACGACCCAGTCGGCGTATTCGCGCACCTGCATCGGGCTGACCTTATCGGGGTCTGCCGGCAGAGCGATCAACAGGATCTCGCCCATGATCGAGGAGATCGGCCCCAGCTGCGGAACGACATCCGGCGGCAACTGTTCGCGAACCAGGTTCAGGCGTTCGGTGATCTGCTGTCGATTCCGGTAGATGTCCGAACCCCACTCAAACTCGACATAGACGATCGACAGCCCGATGCCGGAGACCGAGCGCACGCGGGTGACGCCCGGCATGCCGTTCATGCTCGACTCGATGGGGAACGTGACGAGCTGCTCGACCTCTTCGGGCGCCATGCCGCCCGCCTCGGTCATCAGCGTGACGGTCGGCTTGTTCAGGTCGGGGAACACGTCGACCGGCATCTGGCGCAGCGTGATCGCGCCGTAGACGACGAGCAGCAGCGAGACCGCCAGAACGATCAGCCGCTGCTTCAGACTGGTGTTGACGAGGAATTCGAACACGTCAGCGCACCTGTGCGAGCAGGCTGGCGCCCGAAACGACGACCCGGTCGCCGGTGGCAACCCCGGAGGTCACGGCGACGGTTTGCGCGTCCAGCTGCTCGGACTCGACTCGCCGGGGAGTGAACTGCTCGGGACCGGAATGGACCCAGACGATGACCTCGCCCGCCCGGTTGCGCACCAGCGCCTCCTGCGGGATCGCGATCCCCGTTACGGTGGCGTCGGTGCGGGCGATTACCTGCAGCGGCTGTCCGATCGCCAACGGGATCTCGGCGGATCGAGCCCGGAAAAGCAACGGCAGCGCCTGCCCGCGCAACTGCCGGCCGGCGCCGACGAATTGCAGCGCGATCGTTCTTCCGGCTAGCGTTGCACTGCCTTCTTCGACGCCATCGACGAGCACCGGGTCGTAAGCGAGTGCCTCGACCGCCAGGTGCGCCGGATCGACGATCTCGAAGAGGACTTCTCGTGACTCCACGATCTGTCCCGCCACCGCAGCGGTCGCGCTCACCACACCCGATACCGGCGCTCGCAGCGGCTCGCGCGCGTGCAACCCGGTGGCCACGGCGGCCCGGCGCGCCTGCAGCGATTTCAGTTCGACCCGGGCGGCTTCGATGTCCTTGCGCGGAATCGTGCCATCGAGCTGCTCGTACCGTGCGACCTGGCTTCTCGCGATCTCGAGCTGCGCATCGAGCGTGGCAACTTCCGCCTGCTGGCCGCTACGTTCGATGTTGCCGATCGTCGGCTGCACCCACGCCAGCACTTCGCCTTTCTTCACACGTTGCCCGAGCACGGGCAGGCCCTTTGCACCCGCTTCGATGCGTCCGGCCTGGCTCGTCTGGACACGTCCGCCGGCGTTCGGATCGGCGACGACCTTTCCGCTGAGTTGCACGGTAACGGCGAGCGCTTCCGACTTCATCAGGCGTGTGCGCAGGCCGAGCCGATACTGGACCGGTTTGGGCACGAAGAGACTTCCATCGGCTTCGCGTCGTGCCGCGACACCGTCGTCCATACCCACGGCAGCGCTCGTGGTCTTGTCCGCGACAGCGGAAGTCGCGGCTGGCTGCCCGTGGTCTTCATCGCCGTGAGCTGCGACAGACGTAGCTGCGAGAGCAATTGCCCCAGCGAAAAACGCGGCGAGATAGGGCGAGGTCATGGCTTGGCTCCATCGATTCCGGGTTTCCGGGTTCTGCGGCGCACGGCAACCAACCCCACCCCGGCAAAGAGCAGCGCGCCGGAGGCGCCCCACAGGGCGGCGTGGTCCCATGAAATCGGGCGAGTCGAGGACGGCATCGCCGCCACAGTCTGATCAGGCACCTCGAGTGTGACGCTCATCAGGTCCGCCGCGTCCTCGGTCTCGACCGCGATCGTCATCGGATATTTCCCCGACCGCGTGAAGTGCTCCGTCTCGATTCCGTACACGCCGGGCTCCACCGGTTGGGCATTGGTTCTCAATGCGCCGCTTTCCACTTCGATCCGGGCGCCCGTCACCGGCTCGTTCGTTTCGGCACGATCCAGATAGAGGGTCAACCCGCCGTGGCGTGCGGCTACGAGCACGCCGAACGTCTCGGTAACACTCGCCGCACGCGGAGCGGCTTCCGCGGCAGCAGCCGTCGGCTCGGGCGCGCCGTGGTCCTCGCCTTCGTGAGCCCAGGCGGGCAGCGCCAGCGCGATCGAGATCAGGAATGGGGCAATCCGTTTCATGGCAGCACTCCAAGGGCTTGATACAGCTGCGAGCGGGCCGCGTCGCTCGCCACGAGCTGGCGGGCGACGAGGGCCTCTGCCTCCAGCGCGGTGGCTCGCACGCGCAGCAGCGTGGTCAGATCGCTTTCACCGAGCGCGAACGAACGCTCGATCAATTGCAGGTTTTCCGCCGTGAGTTCGCGCCGGCGCTGAGCGGTTGCGAGCTGCCGTTCCGCAGCTTCGAGCGCCGCACGCGCACGCTCGACTTCGATGGCGAGCCTGGCATCGGTCAACGCCAGTGCAGCGTCGGCCCTCGAAGCGTCGGCCAGTGCGGCGGCGGTCTGCTGTCGCACTTGCGCACCGGAGGAAAAGGGGATCGTCACCTTCAAGCCGATTGCATTGGAGAACGGCTCTGCGCCGTCGCCGCGGTCGCGCTCCATGCGCACCGCCAATTTCGGCGCCTCTCGATCGGACCTGGTGGCGACCAGCAGCGCCGCGCGGGCCAGGTCCGCGGCCGTGGCCGCCGCGTGGCGTTCGGGATGATTCAGCAACGACGCTGCTCCCGGCGCCCGGTTTTCAGCGGTGAGCACGCTCGGCGGTTCAATGCCGGTCAATGTCCGGTATTTCGCTTCGGCACCCAGCACGGCGGTCTGCGCGTCGACCGCTTCGGCCTCGGCCGCCAAGCGCTCGTTGCGCGCAAGATTTGCATCCGTGCGTGCCAGCTCGCCTGCCTCGAAGCGGCGCAGTACATCCGACTCCAACGTGCGTGCCGTAGTGACTCGACGCAACGCGAGATCGCGCGCGTTGCGCGCCGCCGCCAGTGCCCACCAGGTCGCACGCACATCACGCGCGACCAGCAGCCGTAGCGCAGCCTCTTGCGCGTTGACGTCCGCGACGGCGCTGCGGGCATGCGCCTGCCGGGCTGCTTGCTGACCCGGTAGCCATAACGGCACCCCGACCTCGATTTCCCACTTCTCTGCACCCCGGTTTCGGTTCAACCGATCGCTCAGCGCCGACAACGAAACGGCCGCCGGACCGGGAGTCATTCCGGCGGCGACCTCGGCGCGCGCGCGCGCCTCGGCATCGCGCGCCTCCAGGCTGGACGCGAGCGGATATCGCGCCCATGCCCGCTCGAACGCGTCGGAAAGCCCCTGAGCACGAACAGCTGTAATGCCGAGGGCAAGAGAAGCGGTGATCGCAAGGTTCAGGCAGGCGCGTCGGGCTCTTTT
This sequence comes from uncultured Burkholderiales bacterium, assembly GCA_937872345.1. Classification (GTDB taxonomy): domain Bacteria; phylum Pseudomonadota; class Gammaproteobacteria; order Burkholderiales; family Burkholderiaceae_E; genus Zeimonas. Next base: position 11,606 of record CALMSQ010000463.1, read on the forward strand.
CATGGGCGCCATGGTGCGATCCCGATTTCGACAGGGCCCTGACTCGCCGATTACATCTTTGTAATTGTCGGCTGCGCGCAACTTGCCGCATGCACAATCGGCGCATGTGCATGCAGGAACGCATGCAAACCGACTGGAACAGAGACTGTCGATGAAGATCCTGATCGTCGAGGATGAGCGCAAGACGGGCGATTACCTGAGTCAGGGCTTGATCGAAGCCGGATTCGTGACGGATCTGGCTCGAACGGGAACCGATGGCGTGCATCACGCGCTGCACGCCGACTACGATCTGCTGGTGCTCGATGTAATGCTTCCCGCGGTCGACGGGTGGGAAGTCCTGCGCCGTGTGCGGGCGGCTGGCAAGACGATGCCGGTGCTGTTTCTGACCGCGCGCGACCAGGTCGATGACCGGGTCAAGGGACTCGAGCTCGGAGCCGACGACTACCTGGTCAAGCCGTTCGCATTCTCCGAACTGCTCGCCCGCGTGCGCACGCTATTGCGCAGGGGCACCACACGCGAGCCGGAGCGCTTGCACGTCGCTGATCTCGAGCTCGACTTGCTTCGCCGCAGAGCAACCCGTGCGGGCAGACGCATCGACCTCACGGCCAAGGAGTTCGCGCTGCTCGAGCTGTTGCTGCGCCGTCAGGGCGAGGTGCTGCCGCGCTCGCTGATCGCCTCGCAGGTGTGGGACATGAACTTCGACAGCGACACCAACGTGATCGAAGTCGCGGTGCGCCGGCTGCGCGCGAAGATCGACGATGACTTCGAGCCGAAGCTGATCTACACCGTGCGCGGAATGGGGTATGTGCTCGAACCACCGGAAGCGGCATGAAGCGGCCTCGCGAGTTCCCCGAGGCCGCGTCGCGGCGATGACCGGGAGGTTACGCGCCTGTAATCCGCTCGCCATCTTCGCGACGGGTAGCGCGCCGCAGAATGTTGCGTTCAGACGCGGGCGACGCTCCGCGGCTGCGACGCGTCGTTCCCGCCTTTGGATGGAGCTCGCCCAAATGAAGAGACATTCCTTTCCACCTGTTGGATCGGCGCTTGCGTTGCCGATCGCTTCGCGTCGCCGTTTCGTACAAGGCCTTGCTGCGAGTGGCGTCCTCCTCGGGTCCGCAGCTTCTCTTGCGGACCGGGCATGGTCGCAAAACGGCAATGCAGCCACGGGATCCGCACCCGTGCTACGAGGGACCGAGTTCGAGCTCGTCATTGCCGAATCGCCGGTGAACTTCACCGGCACTGCGCGCGTCGCCACCACGATCAATGGTTCGATTCCGGCGCCGACGTTGTATTGGCGCGAGGGCGACACCATCACGATTCGTGTCACGAACCGACTCACGCAAGCAACCTCGATCCACTGGCACGGAATCCTGCTGCCTTTTCGAATGGACGGAGTGCCCGGTATCAGCTTTCCAGGCATCGCGCCCGGTGAGACCTTCATGTATCGGTTCCGCGTTCAGCAAGGCGGCACCTACTGGTACCACTCGCACTCCGGGATGCAGGAGCAGACCGGCATGTACGGCGCGATCGTCATCGAGCCGGCGGATGGCGAACGGATCCGCGCGAACCGTGACTACGTCGTGCAGCTGTCGGACTGGACCGACGAGGATCCGATGCGCGTGCTCGCGAAACTCAAGGTCCAGAGCGACGTCTACAACTTCAACCAGCCCACGGTCGTCGATTTCCTTCGCGACGTATCCCACGAGGGGATGCGTGCAGCCCTGGACAAGCGGCAGATGTGGAACGAGATGCGGATGAATCCGACCGATCTGGCCGATCTGTCCACCTACGCGCTCACCTACCTGATCAACGGCATTACGCCCGCGGGCAACTGGACCGCCTTGTTCCGACCCGGCGAACGCGTGCGCCTGCGCTTCATCAACGGCGCGGCGAACACGTTCTACGACGTGCGCATTCCGGGACTGAAACTGACCGTCGTCCAGGCCGATGGAGTCGATGTCGAGCCGGTCACCGTCGACGAGTTTCGCTTCGGACCCGGTGAAACCTACGATGTTCTCGTCGAGCCCTCGCAGGACGCTCATACGATCTTCGCGCAGGCGATGGATCGAACCGGCTATGCGCGCGGAACGCTCGCATCCCGCCCGGGGCTCGTTGCACCGGTGCCTGCGCTCGATCCGGTGCAGTGGCTGACGATGGCCGACATGATGGGCGGCATGGACCACGACTCGGGCATGGCCGCGGACACGCAGCACGGCAACCATGGCGCCTCGATGGACCAGGGCGCAGCGATGCACCGAGGCAACGCGATGAGCCACGGCGCACACGGAACCGATTCGCGAGCGCCGGCCTCGGCCGCGGTGCACCACGCGAGCACCGAGTACGGTGCGAGCACCGACATGCGCGTCGATATGCCGCGGACGAACCTCGACGACCCGGGTGTCGGGCTGCGCGACACCGGCCGGCGCGTCCTGACGCTGGCCGACCTACACACGATCGGCGGGCCGATCGATCCGAGGGGACCGGAACGCGAGGTCGAGCTGCACCTCACCGGGAACATGGAGCGCTACACCTGGTCGTTCGACGGACTGGAGTTCGGCCGATCCACGCCGGTTCGCTTCCGCTACGGCGAGCGGCTACGCGTCATCCTGCACAACGACACGATGATGACGCACCCGATGCACATGCACGGGATGTGGAGCGAACTCGAGTCGCCGGACGGCCGTTTTCAGGTGCGCCGGCACACCATCCCGGTTCAGTCCGCACAACGAATCAGCTTCCTCGTGACCGCTGACGCCCTCGGTCGCTGGGCCTGGCATTGCCATCTGTCGTTTCACATGGACATGGGAATGTTCCGCGAAGTCGTCGTGGCCTGAGTCGAGATCGGAAACAGAACAATGACGAACAAAACCACTCTGCTCGCCGCAACGGCGACCGTGCTGGTCCTGTCCGGGAGCGTGTTCGCGCAGGGCGCTCCCGCTGGGGCAGCCGATCATGGAACGCACCATGGCGCCGCAACGACCCCGTCGGAGCGCGCGTCGCCTCCGTCGGAGGCCGCGCCGACGGCTTCCGATCCTCCCTCGGTCGCGCCTGCGCCCGCGACCGGAGAACAGCCGGCAATAAACCATGGCGAGATGCAGATGCAGGGCGGCTCCCCGCCGCCGGACGCACGCGATCCGCACGCCTACTCCGATGGTTTCGTGCGCGGCTCAGGGAAGTACTCGCTGGAGCCCGGCTTGCGCCTGCGATTGGGCGACGAGCACCGTTACAGCGCGCTGCTGGTGAACCGGCTCGAGCGCAGCTATGGCGAGGACGACAACGCCACAGCCGTTGACGCGCAGGCCTGGTTCGGCACGAGCTACGACCGGCTGGTCGTGAAGGCCGAGGGCGAGCGATCGCGCGGCGAACTGGAGCACGCGCGCACGGAACTGCTTTGGGGCCACGCACTCGCAGCCTATTGGGATGCGCAGCTCGGCATTCGCTACGACAGCGGCGAAGGACCGAACCGCGAGTGGCTCGCCGTAGGTATTCAGGGCCTTGCGCCGTACTGGTTCGAACTCGACGCGGCCGCCTATCTGGGAGCCGGCGGACGAACCGCACTGCGCTTCGAAGCCGAGTACGAACTGCTGATCACGCAACGCCTGATCCTGCAGCCTCGCATCGAGCTCAACGCATACGGAAAGAGCGACCCGGATCGCGGGATCGGCAGCGGCCTTTCGGATGTCGCTGCCGGGCTGCGGCTGCGCTACGAGATCACGCGCCAGTTCGCGCCGTACATCGGCGTCGAATGGGTGAGCAGGTACGGCGAGACGAAAGATCTCTTGCGTGAGGCCGGCGGACGGGGCAGCGACACGCGTCTGGTCGCCGGGGTTCGCTTCTGGTTCTGAATGGCGACCACATTTCGATTCCCTACTCCAGACACAGGACGATGACAAATAGAAGTCTTCTCTTCTCCCTCGTTGCTGCGGCGGCGCCTGCAATGGTCATGTCCGCTGCCGCGTTCGCGGCCGGGCAGCATTCCGGAGGTCACGGGCAACACCTGCAACCTGGGCAGCCGATGCAGCACATGCAGCATGGACAGCACGAGGGGCAGCAGTCGGAGCGCGGGCAGCACGATCGCCAGGGCCAGCAGTCGCAGCAGCGCGGGCAGCGCGCTCTGGGGCAACACCAGCACTCCGAACACCGAATGCACGCCGGCGATGCGGCGCAGGATCACCCGCATGCTGCGGTGAACGGGCAGCCCGGGGATCCCGCGAAAGTCAACCGGGTCATCGACATGACAATGAACGACACAATGCGTTTCACGCCCGACCGGATCACCGTGAAAGCGGGCGAGACCGTACGCTTCTTCCTGAAGAACACCGGCAAGGTCCCGCACGAGTTCGTGATCGGCTCGATGGACGAGCTTCGCGAGCATGCCGAAATGATGCGCCGCATGCCCGAGATGAAGCACGAGGAGCCAAACTCGATCACGCTGGCGCCCCGTCAGATCGGCGCCGTGGTCTGGCAGTTCGAGCGGCCGGGAACGGTCGACTTCGCCTGCCTCGTACCCGGGCACTTCGAGGCGGGAATGGTCGGCAAAGTGCAGGTGGAGTGAGCGTAATTCGGAAAGATCGTACAGCGAAAGGGAGCGACTACATGGCCGATGCTCGGAAGCCGCACGAACCAGCCGCCCCGCATGGCGCGCCGGGTGGCCACGGCAGCCCCTCTGGCGCACGCATCGGTCACGATCACGGCGAACACGCGCACCACGCCGCACACGGTCATGCCCACGGGCCGACGACGCGCGCCGCGCACACGCAACACGCCGAACCCGGCACTGCACTCCCCGCTGCGACTACCGCCGGCGAGACGATCTACACCTGCCCGATGCATCCCGAGATCCGGCGCAATGCCCCCGGCAACTGCCCGATCTGCGGAATGGCGCTCGAACCGCTCCTTCCCGGTCTCGAGGACGAGGAGAACCCGGAGCTGCGCGATTTCTCGCGCCGGTTCTGGTGGACGCTTCCGCTCACCGTGATCGTGACAACGCTGGCGATGTTCGGACACCGTTTCGGATGGATGTCGCCGGCGACGCAGTCGTGGGTCGAGCTCGTGCTGTCGATCCCGATCGTTCTCTGGGCCGGATGGCCGTTCTTCGTGCGCTGCGTGCAGTCGATTCGCAATGCGAGCCCGAACATGTGGACGCTGATCGGAATCGGCGTGGGCGCAGCGTTCCTCTACAGCGTCGCTGCGACGATCGCGCCGCAATGGTTTCCCGACTCGTTCATGGCGCACGGTCGCGTAGGGGTGTACTTCGAAGCGGCCGCGGTGATCGTCTCGCTCACATTGCTCGGGCAGATGCTCGAACTGAAGGCGCGCGGCCAGACCTCCGCTGCGCTGAAGTCGCTGCTCGGTCTTGCACCGAAAACGGCTCGTCGGCTCAACAACGACGGCACCGAAGCCGACATCCCGCTCAACCATGTGCACGTCGGCGACCGGTTGCGCATCCGGCCCGGCGAGAAGGTGCCGGTCGATGGCGTCGTCCTCGAGGGCGAGAGCTCGATCGACGAGTCGATGCTCACCGGCGAGCCGATTCCAGTGGGGAAGCGTCCCGGTGACAAGGTCGTCGGCGCGACCATAAACACGAGCGGCGCCCTGGTGATGCAGGCCGAACGCATCGGATCCGAAACGATGCTCTCGCAGATCGTCGCGATGGTCGCGCAGGCACAGCGCTCGCGCGCGCCGATGCAGCGCCTGGCCGACGTCGTCGCCGGCTGGTTCGTGCTCGCCGTGCTGACGATCGCGGTCCTCACGTTCCTGGTCTGGGGCTTCTTCGGTCCGCAGCCGAGCTGGGTGTTCGCGACGCTCAATGCGCTCGCCGTGCTGATCATCGCCTGCCCCTGCGCGCTGGGGCTGGCGACGCCGATGTCGATCATGGTCGCCACCGGCAAGGCCGCGACGCAGGGAATCCTCTTTCGCGATGCCGCGGCGATCGAGTCCTTCCGCACGATCGACACCATCGTGGTCGACAAGACCGGCACGCTCACCGAAGGCAAGCCTGCGTTCGATCGCGCCGTTGCCGCTACAGGCTGGGACGACACGGAAGTGCTGCGGATTGCAGCAAGCCTCGACCAGGGGTCCGAGCATCCGCTGGCGCATGCGATCGTCGACGAGGCGAGGCGCCGCGGGCTTGCCCTCGTCGCCGCCGAGGGCTTCGAGTCGGCGAGCGGGATCGGCGTGCGCGGAACGGTCGAAGGCCGCCGGATCGCGCTCGGCAACACCGCTCTGATGGACGACGAGGGCGTGCAATACGGTGCACTGACCGGCGAAGCCGAGAAGCTGCGCGCGCAGGGCGCGAGCGTCATGTATCTGGCGGTGGACGGGCAGGCGGTGGGACTGCTCGCCGTCTCCGATCCGATCAAGCAGACGACGCCGGAGGCCATGCGAGCCCTGAAGCACGCGGGTCTGCGGATCGTAATGGCGACCGGCGACGGCTGGACCACCGCACGCGCGGTCGGCGAGAAGCTGGGCATCGACGAGGTGATCGGCGAAGTGAAGCCGGCCGACAAGGTCGCGCTCGTCGAGCGGCTGCAGGCCGAAGGACGCCGCGTGGCGATGGCGGGCGACGGGATCAACGATGCACCCGCACTCGCGCGAGCCGACATCGGCATCGCAATGGGCACCGGAACCGACGTCGCGATGAATGCGGGACACGTTACCCTGGTCAAGGGCGACCTTCGCGCGATCGCGCGTGCGCGCCGAATCTCCACGCAGACGGTGCGCAACATGCGGGAGAACCTCGGCTTCGCGCTGATCTACAACGCGCTCGGCGTTCCGATCGCCGCCGGCGTTCTCTACCCGGCGTTCGGCTTGCTGCTCTCGCCGTTGATCGCGGCATTGGCGATGAGCCTGAGCTCGGTCTCCGTGGTATCGAACGCGTTGCGCCTGAGGAACGCTCGCACTTGAGGAACGGAATGACGCGTTGGATCTGGATTTCGCTCGCCGCACTCGCGATCGCGGCGAGCGTGGCGCTGGGATGGCAACAGATCGCGCTTTCGCCGCGGGGGAAGTGGATCGAGACGAACGATGCTGCCGTTCTTGGGCAGGGCCGTACGCTGTACGACCGGTACTGCGCGAGTTGCCACGGCGCGAATCTCGAAGGCCAGCCCGACTGGATGAAGCGCCTGCCTTCGGGGCGCATGCCGGCGCCGCCGCACGACGCGACCGGTCATACCTGGCACCATCCGTCGGATGTGCTGTTCGGGATCGTGAAGGACGGTGTCGAAAAATACGCGCCCGCGGGCTACGAGAGCGATATGCCGGCGTTCGGTGGCACGCTTTCCGACCCCGAGATCCGTGCCGTGCTCGCGTACATTCGTTCGACGTGGCCCGCGGACGTGCAGCGGCGCCACGAAGAGCGCGAGCGGGCAGCGCGCGGACGCTGAAGCTCAGTACCCGACCGTGAAACGCCGTCGCGAATGTGCCGGCTTCTCGAGTTCGTCGATCATCGCCACCGCGTAGTCCTCCAGCGAGATGCGACTCTCGCCGTTCGCGTCTACCAGTAGTCGGTCGTCGCCGAGTCGGAACTGACCGGTCCGCTTGTCTGGTTCGAGCATCGCCGAGGGACTGAGCATGGTCCAGTCGAGCGTGCGCTCCTGCCTCAGCAACTCCAGCGCTTGCCGCGCGCCCTCGGCGGTCGCCTTCCACGCCTCCGGGAACTGCGGCGTGTCGATCACCAGCACGCCTGGCGCCGCTTCGAGGCTGCCCGCACCGCCCACCATCAGCAGGCGTGGCACACCGGAGTTCTTCACCGCGGCGATGATCGAGCGGAAGCCGCGCAGGTAGTAGCCGAGAACGTCGGCTTGCGCCTGCCCGCTGAACGCGCTCAGGACAGCGCCGTGACCTCGCAGCAAGCCGGCCAGCGCTGCCTCGTCGAGCACGTCGGCCTTGACCACGCTGAGATTGTCCTGCGCTTTGAGCTTGACGGGCTGGGAAACGAGGGCCGTGACCTTGTGACCGCGCGCCAGGGCCTCGTTTCGCAGCGCCGAACCGACATAACCGCTTGCGCCGATCAATGCAATGTTCACGATCCGCCTCTCCTATGCTCTCGAGCGCGTCGAACGGCAGTGCGGCTTCGTCGACAGAGTAGCTGCACCGTGGTTCGAAGCGCGCAATGATCCCGCTGCGCGGACGCCCTCGGTCTGGTGAGGCGAATACTATGCTCCGCGCCTGTTTCCGATTCAACGGGCGCGGCAGATCGGGTCTCGACTGCGCTGACGAAGTTCGGGCGCTCCATGCGCTCAGGCGGCGGGCACGGTGAACGCGAAGCGGAACGTCCCTTCCATGCTGGACGCCGAGATCGATCCGCCGTGGGCCTCGACGATCGATTTCGCGATTGCGAGGCCGAGGCCCGCTCCCTCGCCCTCCTTCCGGCGCGAGGCATCGACCCGATAGAAGCGGTCGAACAGCCGGGGCAGGTGTTCGGGCGCGATCGGCAGCCCGGGGTTCTCGACGCTCAACTCGGTCTGCCCGGCACGACCTGCGCCGACCGTCACGCGAATCTCCCCGTCGCGGGGGGTGTGCCGGATCGCGTTCGATAACAGGTTGCTCACCGCGCGCCGCAGCATGTCGCGGTCGGCGCGTGCGCGTCCCTCGCCGGTGAGTACGAGCCGCACGCCGCGCTCCTCGGCCAGCGCCTCGTAGAACGCAAACAGGCGCTCGACCTCAGAAGCCAGATCGACGCTCTCGGTTCGCGTGGTAATCAATCCGTTGTCGGCTTTGGCCAGGAACAGCATGTCGGAGGTCATCTGCGAGAGCCGTTCGTACTCCTCAAGGTTCGAGTACAGGATCTCGCGGTATTCGTCGGCGGTGCGCGCACGGGCGAGTGCAACCTGCGTCTGCGTCATCAGGTTGCTGACCGGCGTGCGCAGCTCGTGTGCGAGATCCGACGAGAAGTCCGACAGGCGCCGGAACGAATCCTCGAGCCGCGCCAGCATGTCGTTGAAGGCCGCGGCGAGCGGAGCGAGCTCCGATGGCATCGATTCAGGCGGCAAGCGCTCGCCGAGCCGATCGGCGGAGACGCGCTGCATCAGATTCAGCGCCTTGCGCGCGGGCGCGAGGCCCCGACGCGCCGAGAACCAGCCCAGCAGCGCGGACAGCGCGATGCCAACCGCGACACTCACCCACAGGCTGTTGCGGAAGTCGGTCATGAACTGGCGATGGAAATCGATGTCGAGTGCGACGACGATCCCCGCCGGCTGCGCGCCCTCGATTCCGGTGTCCGCGGTCATCGAGATGAAGCGAAACAGTCGGCCTTCGTGCTCTCGCATACTCGCTTCGGCGGCCTGCGGTGCATCGGCCGACGGAACCGACCACGCTGGCCCGTTTGCGAGCCCGAAGCCTTCGGACCTGTAGAGCCTCCTGCCATCAGGCGCGACGACAGCAACGAACAGGTCGTGGTGCCCGACGAGCGCTTCGGCCAATTTGTCGTGCACTGCGACGAGCTCGCTTTCGGTGCGCACCTTCGAGAGCACGTTGCGCACGAGCTCCAGTTTTCCTTCGAGCACGGCCTGGTCCTGCTCCATCAGGTGTGCGTCGACCAGCCGCCCGACGAAGTAGCCTCCGAAGAGGAGAACCGCGGTCGAAGCGATCGAGAAATACAGCGTGAGCAGGAACGTGATCGATCGCCGTTTTCGCATCAGGTTTGCTCCGGCGCCTCGATCACGTAGCCCGTGCCACGCACAGTGTGGATCAGCTTCGGCTCGAAGTCGTCGTCGACCTTCGCACGCAGGCGGCGTACCGCCACCTCGATCACGTTCGTGTCGCTGTCGAAGTTCATGTCCCAGACCTGCGAGGCGATGAGCGAGCGCGGCAGGACTTCGCCCTGACGGCGCAGCAGCAGCTCGAGCAGCGCGAATTCCTTCGCGGTGAGATCGATACGCTTGCCCGCTCGAACCACTCTGCGCCGCAGCAGGTCGAGCTCGAGATCGGCGACCTGCAATCGCTGTTGCTCGCGCCCGAGCCCGCGTCGCAGCAGCGTCCGCACGCGCGCAAGCAATTCTGAAAATGCGAAGGGCTTGACGAGGTAATCGTCAGCGCCGAGTTCCAGGCCTTTGACGCGATCGTCCACCTGGTCGCGGGCGGTGAGAAACAGTACGGGCATTGACCGGCCCTGCGCGCGGATGCGCCTGAGCACCTCCCAGCCGTCCATTCCGGGCAGCATCACGTCGAGCACAACGAGGTCGTAGTCGTTTTGCGTCGCCAGATGCGCACCGTCGATGCCGTCGCGGGCCAAGTCCGCTACGAATCCGGCTTCACTGAGTCCCTGCCGCAGATAGTCGCCCGTCTTTCGTTCGTCCTCGACGATGAGGATCTTCACCATTTCCTCCCTCAGGTCCGATTCCCCGATTGCAGCCAATTGTGCAGCCTGCTGCACGGGTTCGGCGCGTGATTACGAAGATGTAATACTGCGGTCAGGCCGTTGTCGGCTGCCCGTGGCCAACATCGCGCCATGCGATTTCCACGAATGGCGGCAACGAACCTGGAGCTGACGCTCTCGCTGGTGGCTTGGTCCCCGGGCGCTCGCGCGCAGTCGCTTGCCGGCGCGATCGAGCAGGCTTGGTTGCGTAACCTGCTCGCTTCGACCCTTGAAGTGCGCCAAGACGAAGCGCTCGCTAGCATCGACCTGCCCGACTGTCTCACGCCCGGTGAGCTCGCGGCGAGTCTTTCGGCGCAGGCGGACCGCTTCCATTGCGACGAGGGCGCGCAGAAACGGGAAATGGAGCTGGGCGTTCCGCTATGGGTTGCCGGGGCAGCGGGCGGCACGTCACGCCGAAGCGCGAAGTCTGTAGGAACAGGTGCATGCGCAACGCTCGCTGTCGCTTCTGATGCTTGCGGGCGAAGTGTGCATGCGATGGTGGGCGCTGGCTGTCGCGCGAACCGCCCGCGACCTCGCGCGCGACGAGCGCCTCGCGGCCGAGGCCGGGCTGTGCAGGCACAGGCGCTTGTGCAGGCGCAGGAAGTGAGCCTTCGAGCGATCACCGGAGTCGAAGTGCCGCCGGTCCTCGAGGGTGAAGCCGTCACCTTGCAGTCCATCGCACTTGTTCTTCCAGCTCGTGAGCCGTTGCTAACGGCGGGGCTGGATGCTGGTGACCGGCAACCGCCCGGTGACCGAGTGGGGGACGTGTTCGAGGATGCCGACATCGCTACCGCGATCCCGATCGACTGCTGCATCACAGCCACGTCGTCACGATCCGCGGCGCCAGCTACCGGCTGCGCACGAACGGCGCGCTGGCCTGGTTCAACAGGCCAGCGCGCTAACGACATCGACGATCAACTGATCATCAACCGCGGGGCAGCACTCGATGTCGTCGGGGCGTCAGTTCTGGATGTCGCTTGACACTTAGATTGCTCCGCTATTTCGTCGCTGTCGCAGAAGAGCTGCATCTCGCCCGTGCGGCCGACCGCCTCGGCATCGAGCAATCTCCCGTATCGCGGGCAATGCGCGACCTCGAACGTCTGCTGGGCGTCTCATTGTTCGACCGCAGTGCCCGGCAGACGCGGCTGACTTGGGCCGGCCAAGTGCTGCTGGGCGAAGCTCGGCGCGTGTTGGCAACCGTGGACCAAGCGGTTCAAGCTACCAAGGCTGCAGCGCAGGGCTACCAGAGCTATTTGCGCATCGCCATCTGCGACAGCCTTGCCCAGCCACGCATCGCCTCATTACTGGCGCGCAGCCGCGAGGAAGAACCTGAATTGGGGATTCGGGTCTTCGAGCTGCCGTTCTCGCGGCAGCTCAAGGGCCTGCACGACGACCTGCTGGATGTCGGCTTCGCCCTGTCGGATGCGGTCAACGGAGGGCTGAGCGCCGAGCCTGCCTGGAGCGATCCGCTATCGGTGATCGTGCCGACACGCCATCCGCTGCTCGCGTATGCACAGGTCAAGTTGGAAGACGCCTTGAAGTTTCCGCTGGTGCTGTGTCACCCGGATGCGGCGTCAGGCTGCCATGACCAGATTCAGGCACTGCTCGACGGCGCAGCCATAACGCCCAAGGTGGCCGACCACGTGACGAGCCTTGGCGTGATGCTCACGCTGGTGGGAGCCGGTTATGG
>CALMSQ010000464.1:0-13261 GCA_937872345.1 uncultured Burkholderiales bacterium
TCTGGAACAGCGCGGGCAGCAGGTCCTTCAGCCACTCCTTGAGCACGGTCAGCACCGACGCGCCGAGCAGCGCGCCCCAGACCTGGCTCGCGCCGCCGATCACCGCCATGAACAGGTAGTCGATCCCCGCGTTGACGCCGAACGCGTGCGGGCTCACGAAGCGCAGGAAGTGCGCGTACAGCCACCCCGACAGCGCGGCGAGCACGGCCGCATACAGGAACACCTGCAGCTTGAGCGCCGCGGTGTCGACGCCGAAGCTCTCGGCCATCACGCCGCGGAAGCGCAGCGCGCGGATCGCGCGCCCGCTGCGCGAGTCGAGCAGGTTGCGCGCCGCGAGCAGCGCGGCGACGGTGGCGAGCCAGATCAGGTAGTACGACTCGCGCCCGGTGTCGAGCGTCCAGCCCGCCAGCGAGACCGCCGGGACGTTGTCGACGCCGCTGTACTGGCCGAGCCCCGGCAGGTTGCCGAACAGGTAGTAGAGCGCGATGCCCCAGGCGATCGTGACGATCGACAGGTAGTGCCCCGACAGCCGCAGCGTGATCGCGCCGAGAAGCAGCGCGAACGCGGCCGTCAGCGCCAGCCCTGCGACCAGCCCGGCCCACGGCGACAGGCCCATCAGCACGGTGACGGCGGCGGTCGTGTAGGCGGCGATCCCGACGAAGGCCTGCTGCCCGAACGAGACGACGCCGGCCACCCCGGTGAGCAGCACGAGCCCGAGCGTGACCAGCGTCGCGAGCCCGACGTAGTTGAGCAGCGTGACGTAGAACGCCGGCAGCGCGAGCGGCGCAAGCGCGACGACGGCGAGGAACAGCGCGAGCGCGCGGTGCTTGCGGATCACTCTTCCTCGTCCTCGACGTGATGACGCGACGTGAGCGAGCGCCAGACCAGCACCGGAATGATCAGCGTGAAGACGATCGACTCCTTCAGCGCGCTGGCCCAGAACGACGAGAAGGACTCGAGCAGCCCGACCGCGACGGCGCCGGCCGCGGCCAGCGGATAGCTCGCCATGCCGCCGAGGATCGCCCCGACGAAGCCCTTCAGGCCGATCATGAGGCCCGTGTCGTAGTAGATCGTCGTGATCGGCGCGATCAGCACGCCCGAGACTGCGCCGATGAACGCCGCGACCAGGAAGCTGAGGCTGCCCGACAACTCGGTCGGGATGCCCACCAGCCGCGCGCCGACGCGGTTGATCGCGGTGGCGCGCAGCGCCTTGCCGTAGAGCGTGCGCTCGAAGAAGAGCCACAGTGCGATCATGCCGACGACGCTGGCCGACACCACCCAGACGCTCTGCGCGGTGATGTCGAGCACGCCGAGCCGGAACTTCGCGTCGGAGAACGCGGCCGAGCGCAGGCCTTCGCCGCCGAAGAACACCAGCCCGAGGCCGGTGAGCGCGTAGTGCGCCGCCATCGAAATGATGAACAGCACGAGCACCGACGCATTGGCCAGCGGCTGGTAGGCGACGCGATAGAGGATCGGGCCAAGCGGAACGACCAGCCCGATCACGATCAGCACCTGTGCCCACATGTCGAGCTTTCGCGGCGCCGCCCACCACGCGAGCGCGGCCATCGCGACCGGCACCGCGACGTAGACCAGCAGGATCCGCGGCAGGCGGCCAGTGGCCTTCTCGCGCACCGCCACCGCGATGTCGAACGCGGCGGCGAGCAGCCCGCCGCCGACCAGCACGTATACCGTGCCGGGCACCTGGCCCGTCTGCAGCAGGCCGAGAGACAGCGCCGCGTAGGCGATGAACTCGCCCTGCGGCACGAAGATCACGCGGGTGACCGCGAACACCAGCAGCAGTGCGAGCGCCAGAAGCGCGTAGATGGCGCCGTTGGTGACGCCATCCTGCACGAGCCAGAGGACGATGTCCGCGGTCATCGTGGCCAGCGCGACGGCGTTACTTGAGCAGCCGCCACGCGCCGTTCTCGACGCGCACCAGCACGCGCGCCCGCTCGTCCAGCCCGTTGTGGTTCGCGGCGCTCATGTTGTAGACGCCGTGCGTGCCGACCACGTTGCGGACGTTCTCGAGCGCGTCGCGCAGCGCCTCGCGGAACTCCGGCGTGCCCGGCTTCGCCTTCTTCAGCGCCACCGGCACCGCGGCGTCGAGCAGCTGCACGCCGTCGAAGCTGTAGCCGGCGAACGCGTTGCGGCTGCCCGGCCCGAAGGCGGCCTCGTAGCGCTTGACGAAGTCGAGCGAGACCTTCTTGGTCGGGAAGTTGTCGGGCAGCTCCTCGGCAACGATCAGCGCGCCGGTCGGCGCGATCGCGCCTTCGACCGCCTTCTTGCCGGTCTGGATGAACGGCAGGTTCACGGTGCCGTGGTTGTGGTAGATCTGGCCCTTGTAGCCGCGCTCTGCGAGCGCGATGTGCGGCGTTGCGCCGGGCGAGCCGGAGCCGCCGACGATGACCGCGTCGGGGTTGGCCGCCATGACCTTGAGCACCTGGCCGGTCACGCTGGTGTCGGCGCGCCCGTAGCGCTCGTTGGTCACGACCTTGTAGCCGCCCGCGGGCGCGAGCGCGGTGATCGCGTTGTAGACGAGGTCTCCCCAGGTGTCGGAGAAGCCGATGTAGCCGACGGTCTTCACGCCGTGCGCCTTCATGTGCTCGACGACCGCGCTCATCATCAGCTCGGTGGTCTGCGGCACGACGAAGGTCCAGTGCAGGCGGTCGGGCGCCAGCGGCGGTACCGGGGTGAGCGCGATCATCGGCGTCTTCGACTCGGCGGCGACCGCGGTCATGGCGACCGCCGACGGCACGCCGTTGGAGCCCATGATCGCGTCGACCTTGTCCTCGGTGACGAACTTGCGGGCGTTCTTGGCCGCGTTGTCGGGCTTGGACTCGTCGTCGAGGATGATGTACTTCACCGGCTCGCCGCCGAGCGTTTTCGGCAGCAGCTGGAAGGCGTTCTTGTACGGGATGCCGAGCGAAGAGCCCGGGCCGGTGGTGCCCAGGGACACGCCGACGGTGATCTCGGCGCGCGCGGTCGTGGCCGCGAACACCCCCGCGATGGCGAGGGCGGCGAACAGGGGTCGTTTCATGACTGCTCCTTGGTGGGTCGCTTGCTGGGTCGATCGGGGGAACTGCGATGCGCCGGCGATCGGCTAACCGGGATCGGGCGGCCGCAGCATGCCCAGGTGCGCCAGCATGCCGAGCATCCGCCCCAGCGCCTGCGTGCGGTAGGCCGCCACGTCGACGCCGCCGAAGTCGTAGAACCCTTTGCCGTCTCGCAGGCCGTTGCGGCCTTCGCGCATGTGCCGGTCGACGATCGCCGGCGACGCGTAGCGCTCGTCGCCGAGCGCCTGCGACAGGTAGCGGCTCGCGTAGTACAGGATGTCGTTGCCGCCGAAGTCGATGAACTCGACGACGCCCATGTTCGCGAACCGGAAGCCCAAACCGAAGCGCGTCGCGCGGTCGATGTCCTCGGCGCTGGCGACGCCCTGCTCGATCATCCGCGCCGCCTCGTTCATGATCAGCGACTGCAGGCGCGGGACGATGTAGCCGGGGGCGGCCGCGCAGGTCACCGGCACCTTGCCGATGCGCTCGAGCAGCGACGACAGCGCCCGGCTCGCCTCGGGTGCCGTGCCCGGATGCGCGCTCAGCTCGACCAGCGGAATCACGTGCGCCGGATTGAGCCAGTGCGCGTTGAGGAAGCGCTGCGGACGCGGCGCGAAGCCGGCCAGCTCGGTGACCAGGAACGACGAGGTCGTCGAGGCGAGCACGGCGTCGGGCCGCAGGTGCGGGGCGGCGAAGGCGAAGGCTTCGCGCTTGGCGTCGAGCACCTCGGGCACGCCTTCGAAGACGACGTCGGCGTGTGACAGGGCCGCCGGCGCGGCCTCGCGGGCCGCGAAGCGCACGCGACCAAGGATCGCCGGGCGCAGCGCATCGTCGAAGGCGCCCCAGCGAGCCATCGCGGCGAGCGACGCGTCGATCTCTGCGAGCGCGTCGCGCGCGAGCGCGTCGGCCTGCCCGGCGGCGCGGGCCTTGGTGTCGACCAGCCAGACCTCGTGGCCCGCGTAGGCGAATGCGGTGGCAATGCCGCGGCCCATGCGCCCGGCGCCGAGCGCGGCGATGGTCTCGCGTGCGGCGCCTGCGGTGCTCATGCGTCGAAACCGCGTTCGAGCAGCCGGCGCATCGCCGCCCGGTCGAGCCCGGCCAGGCCGAGCGCGCCGAGCGTGCGCGGCCCGCGCGAGAGGTCGTCCCCGACGATCGCGCCGCCGATCGCGAGCAGCCCGCGGGCCACCGGGCATGGCACGCCGGCCCAGTCGGCGACGGACACGAGGAACGCGAGGCCGTAGGCGACGTCCTCGCGCATGTACCGGTGCGAGGCGAGGTCGATGTGCTCGCGCCAGTCGCCGCTGTCGACGAGCTTGTCGTGCGCGTTGCCGTACATCCAGCGGTCGGTGTGGTAGTGATCCGAGAGCGGGAAGTGCGGCGCCCCGTAGCCCAGCGCCTCGCGCACCGCGACCCGCTCGGCGTCCAGCGCGTCGGTGACCCTGCGCACCGACGGCTGCGTGCCTTCGTTGTGGATGTCCCAGCGCTCGAAGTGCTCGAGCGGGGCAGCGTTCATCACGATGAGCGGCGGATGGATGATCGGCCCGGCGTTCATCAGCGCGCCCGACAACGCGTCGTCGGCCGGCTCGATCGACGGATAGGCGCGCGCGATGACCGCGCGCGCGCGCTCGCTCGCCGCGGCGGGAAACACGCCAGTGGGCAGCCGCGTCGCGCGGGTGGTGATGGCGACCTCGGCGGGCCCGTGCTTGCGCGCCAGGTAGGGCAGGGTGCCGGTCTCGGCCCACGCGACGTCGGCGCGGTTGCCGGCGGCGCGCACCGCGCTCGCCATCACGTAGCTGCCGAAGGTGCCTGGAGGCAGGAACACGACCTGCCCGTCGGCCAGGTGCGGTGCGAGCGCGCGCGCGATGTCCTGCTGCGAGAACGCGGGCGTGGGCACCAGGATCAGTTCGGCGCCGCGCACCGCGGCGCCGATGTCGGCGGTGGCGAGCGCCAGCGGCACCTCGCGGCGGCCGCGGAAGTCGCGCAGCACGATGTGTCGCGATTCGACGACCGGCGCGAGCGCCGCGGCGTCGCGCCGCCAGAGCCTGACCTCGTGTCCCTGCCCGGACAGGTCGGCCGCCGCAGCGTAGCAGCCGTGCCCGCCACCCAGAACCGCGATACGCATCCAGTCTCCTCTCGCGCGGGGCCGGTCGGTGCCGGCCCGTCGCTTCGTCTTCCGTCCGCCGCAGTGCCGCGCTGCCGCCTCAGGCCACGACGCCCGCGCCTCGCAATGCCTGCACGTCGTCGGCCGAATAGCCCGCCTCGCCGAGCACCCGCTGTGTGTCCGCGCCGTACCCAGGCGGGAACGCCAACTCGGTGCGCGCGCCGGCCACGTCGACCGCCATCGGCTGCATGTGGATCGCGCGACCGTCGGGCATCGTCGTCCGCGTGAGCTTGTCGCGCAATTGTGGCAGTTCCCGCACCTGCCGGATGTCCAGAATCCGGGTTGCCGGAATCGTGGCCGCGCGCAGGTCGGCGAGGATCTCGTCGGCCGGGTAGCGCGAGGTCACCGCTGCCATGTCGCGGTGGATCGACTCGCGCTCGCGATGCCGCCCCTCGTTGGTCGCGCGCACCTCGTTGGCCACCGGAGCGAACTTCGGAATCGCGGTGAGCCGCCGCCACTGCACGTCGCTGCCGATTGCGAGGAACACGTATCCGTCGCTGGTCGGATAGACGTTGGTCGGGATGAACTTGCGGTGCTCGTTGCCGGCGCGGGTGATCTCGTTGGGCTGGCAGCCGAAGTCGATCAGCGGCAGCACGGTGATCAGCCACGACGCGGCCGCCTGCAGCATCGACACGTCGATGCGCGTGCCGCGGCCCGTCTCGTGGCGCTCGAGCAGCGCCGCCATCACGTTGGCGTAGACCTCGTCGCCGGCCTTCAGGTCGATCACCGGAATGCCGGCGAGCATCGGCGGGCCGTTCGGGTCGCCGGTGACCTCCATGTAGCCGACCATCGCCTGCATCACCGGGTCGTAGCCGGGCGCGTCCGGGTACGCCGGGCCCATCGCCGAGATTCCGGCCCAGATCAGGTCGGGCTTGACCGCCGACAGCGTCTCGTAGTCGATGCCCAGCGCCCGGTAGCGCGAGGGCACCGTGTTGCAGCAGAACACGTCGACGTCGAGCTCGCGGATGAGCCGCTGCAGCACCTCGCGGCCGCGCTCGTCCTTCAGGTTCAGCGCGATCGCCTCCTTGCCGACGTTGGGGGCGACGAAGTAGCTGCGCCGGTCGTCGTCGGCCACGCGCGAGCCGATGTAGCGGTTCGGGTCGCCCGGCAGCCCGGCGCCGGTCGGCGTCGACTCGATGCGGATCACGCGCCAGCCCAGCTGCGCGAAGCGCATCGTCGCCGAGGGCAGCGACAGCGCCTGCTCCATCGACAGCACCGTGCGTCGCTTCATTCCGGCAGCCACCGCTTCAGCGTGGGCTGCTCGGCCTTGCCCTTCAGCGCCCGGTAGACGCGCTCGGGCGTGAACGGCAGGTCGTAGATGCGCACGCCGGTGGCGTTGTAGATCGCGTTGGCGGTGGCCGCCGCGATGCAGATCGCCGGCGCCTCGCCGACGCCCTTGGCGCCCTGCGGGCCCTCGCCGTCCATCGACTCGACGAACGACACGTCCATCTCGGGGATCTCGGGCGCCGTCACCAGCTTGTAGTCGCGGAAGTTCGGGTTGCGCACGACGCCGTTCTCGACCATCAGGTTCTCGGTGAGCGCGTATCCCTGGCCCATCACGACGCCGCCCTCGATCTGGCCCTCGATGCCGAGGCGGTTGAGCACGCGGCCGACGTCGTGCGCGCCGGTGACCCGGGTCATCTTCACGACGCCGGTCTGCGTGTCGACTTCGACTTCCACCACCTGCGTCGCCCACGCGTAGGCCGCCGAGACGTCTCCCTTGAAGCCCTTGTCCTGGTGCTGGCTGGGAGGCTCGTAGTAGTAGGTGGTCATCACGAGCTCGGCGCGATCGGAGAAGTGCAGGCTGCGCATCAGCCGCGCCAGGTCCACCAGCGGCTCGCCGGTGTCGACGCGGATCACGTGGCCGCCGTGCAGGTCGAGCTCCTTCTCGTCGAAGCCGTGCTTCTTCGCCGCCGCCGCCAGGATCTTCGCCTTGGCTTTCCGTGCGGCGCCGATCGCCGAGTTGCCGGCGATGAAGGTGGTGCGCGACGCGTGCACGCCGACGTCCCACGGCGTGATGTCGGTGTCGTTGTTGACCACCGTGACCGCCGAGATCGGCAGCCCGAGCTCCTCGCAGACGAGCTGCGCGAGCACTGTCTCCGAACCCTGGCCGATCTCGGAGGCGCCGGTGATCAGCGTCACGTGCGCGAAGTCGTCGAGCTTGAGGATCGTCCCGCAGCCGTCCGACGGGTAGATCTTCGCGCCGCCGCCGACGTGCAGCATCGACGCGATGCCGATCCCGCGCTTGATCGGGTCGGGCTCCTTCTGCCTCGCGAGGTTCTCGCGGTGCTTGCGCTGGTAGTCGCTGCGCGTGGCCGCGGTGGTCAGGCACTCGCGAAAGCCGCAGCTCTTGAAGGTCATCCCCTGGCCGGTGACTTCGCCCGGCTCCTGCGCGTTCTTCAGCCGGAACTCGAGCGGGTCCATCCCGATCGCCTCGGCCAGCTTGTCCATGTGCGCTTCGACCGCGAACGTGGCCTGCAGGTTGCCGTAGCCGCGGAACGACCCGGCATACGGGTTGTTCGTGTAGACCGCGACCGTGTGGTAATCGCAGTGCGGCACCCGGTACAGCGACGAGAAGGTCTGCATCATCACGAACGGCGTGGTCGCGCCCCACGAGGTGTACGCGCCGTTGTCGTGCAGCGTGTGCACCTGCCGGAAGGTGAGGGTGCCGTCCTTCGTGCAGCCCGAGCGCAGCGTGAGCAGCACCGGCTGGCGGGTCGGCGACGCGATGAACTCCTCCTCGCGGCTGAACACCATCTTCACCGGGCGCTTCGCGGCGCGCGCGAGGAACACGCAGATCACCTCGAACGGGTAGATGTCGAGCTTGGAGCCGAAGCCCCCGCCGATCGGTGGCTGGATGATGCGGATGCGCGCCGGGTCCATGTTCAGGTACTCGGCGAACTCGCGCTTGTGCAGGAACGGCACCTGCGTGTTCGAGTACATCAGCAGGTTGCCCGAGGCGTCGAACTCGGCGAGGATCCCCGAGACGCCCATGCAGCAGTGCGTCACGTAGTGCAGCTTGAACGTGTCCTCGACCACCACGTCGGACTCGGCTTCTCCCTGCACCACGTCGCCGTGCGCGTAGTCGAAGCGCATCGCGACGTTGTCCTTCTTGCCGGTGAAGGCAACCGGCGCGCCCGGCTTCTTCAGGTTCAGGTGGTGGTGTTCGACGCCGTGCGGCTCGGGGTGGATCAGCGTGGCGCCGGGCTCGAGCGCGGCCTGCGCGTCGCTGACGACCGGCAGGTCCTCGTACTCGACCTCGATCAGGCGCAACGCGCGCTCGGCGACCTCCTCGGACACCGCGGCGACCGCGGCGATCTCGTCGCGCTGGCTGCGGACCCGGTCGGTCTTCAGCGGCAGGTGGTCCTTCGCGACCCCGATCGGGCGCTGATCGGGCACGTCGGCGGCGGTGATCACCACGTGCACGCCGGGCAGCGCGCGCGCCTTGCTCGTGTCGATCCGCTTGATCAGCGCGTGCACGCGCGTCGAGCGCAGGATCTTGCCGTAGAGCTGGCCCGGCAGGTCGATGTCGTGGATGTAGCGGGTCTTGCCGCTTGCCTTCTCCGGCGCATCCATCTTCGCGATGCGCTTGCCGATCAGCGAGTCGCGCTCGACGAGCGCCTTCTTCTCGACGACGTTCATGGCCGTTCTCCCTGTCCCGGCGTGCCGGGCTGCGGCTTGGCGGCGACCGACGCGATCGCGTCGACGATCTTGCGGTAGCCGGTGCAGCGGCACAGGTTGCCCTCGATGCCGCGCTTGATCGTCTCCTCGTCGGCCCCCGGGTGCGTGGCGAGCAGGTGATTCGCCTGCATCATCATCCCAGGCGTGCAGAACCCGCACTGCACGGCGCCGTGCGCGACGAAGGCCTCGCGCAGCGCGTCGGCGCGCGGGTCGGCGGCGAGCCCCTCGATCGTCGCCACCTGTCGGCCGTCGCAGTCGACGGCGAACATCAGGCAGGCGTTGACCGAGACGCCGTCGACGACGATCGTGCACGCGCCGCACTCGCCCTCGCCGCAGCCGTACTTGGTGCCGGTGAGGCCCAGCACGTCGCGCATCATCGCGAGCGTGCTCATGTCCACGGGCACCGTCGCGCGCGTGCTCACCCCGTTCAGGGTGAATTCGATGTCATGCTTGAGCGGCATGGTCGAGCATCCTTCGCGTCATGTTGTGGATCAGTTCCTTGCGGTACCAGGCGCTCGCGCGCACGTCGTCGATCGGGTTGACCTCGTCGCGTGCGGCTTCGGCGGCGCGCGCGATGGTCGCCTCGTCGAGGCGCCGGCCTTCGAGCGCCGCTTCGGTCTGGCGGGCGCGCACGGGGGTCGGTGCCACCGCGCCGAACGCCACGCGCACGTTCGACACCGCGCCGCCCGAGCGCACGCCGGCGATCCCGATCGAGATCGCCGAGATGTCCAGCGCCGGCCGCGTGCCGAACTTGAAGAAGCGGGCGTAGTGGCCGTCCGGCGGCACCGGGATGCGCACGCCGGTGAGCAGCTCGTTCGCCGCCCGGCGCGTGCGGCCCGGCCCGGTGAAGTAGTCGGCGATCGGCACGCTGCGGCGTACGACGCCTGCGCCGCCGGCGCTCGCGAGCTCGACTTGCGCGTCCAGCACCAGCAGCGGCACCAGCGTGTCGCCGGCCGGAGACGCGTTCGAGACGTTGCCGCCGATGGTTGCGGCGTTGCGGATCTGGTCGCTCGCGAAGTGGTCGCAGGCCTCGACGAGCACCGGAAGGTGCCTGCGCACCAGCGGGTCGTTCATGATTCTCGTGATCGTCGCGAGCGTGCCGATGCGGATCGCGTCGCCGTCGCGGGCGATGCCAGCGAGCTCGTCGATGCGCCGGATGTTCAGCAGCGTGGCGCCGATTCGCCTTCGCCCGATGCTCGCCTGCACCATCAGGTCGGTGCCGCCGGCGAGGATCGTCGCGTCCTCGGAGTCGCGCAGCGCCTCGAGCGCTTCCTGCAGCGTGGCCGGCGCGAGGTAGCGCCCGACCGCGGAATCGATGACTGTCATCTTCGTGCCCTCAGAACCGGATCGGCTCGCGGTAGCGACCGAACACCTTCACCATCTGCTTCGTGATCTCGCCCACGCTCGCGTAGGCCTTCACGGCCTCGACGATCGCCGGCATCAGGTTGACGCCGGCTTGCGCGTCGCGGGCGACGCGGTCGAGCGCGCGCGCCACCGCGGCGTCGTCGCGCTCGGCGCGCACCCGGGCGAGGCCGTCGATCTGCACCCGTGCATCGGCTTCGTCGTACGGGTGGAACTCGACCGGGTGGTCCTCCTCCTTGTCGTTGCGGTAGCGGTTGACGCCGACCTTCGGGAACTTGCCCGACTCGATGTCGCGCTGCATCTGGTAGGCCTGCGCCGAGACTTTCGCCTGGATGATGCCCTCGGAGACCAGCCGCACGATGCCGCCCTGCGCGTCGGTCTCGGCGATGATCTCCTCCATCTTCTGGCGCATCCGGTTGGTCATCGTCTCGACGTAGAACGAGCCGCCGAGCGGGTCGACGGTCTCGGTCAGGCCCATCTCCTCGATCAGGATCTGCATCGTGCGCAGCGAGATGCGCGCCGAGTACTCGGTCGGGATCGTGTAGGCCTCGTCGTACGAGCACAGCGCCATCGTCTGCGCGCCCGACAGTGCGCTGATCAGCGCGTAGTAGGCGCCACGAACGATGTTCATCTCGGGCTGCTCGAAGGTGAGGCCGCCGCCGCCGCCCCCGGCGATCATCCGCAGCCACATCGAGCCGGGCTTCTCGGCCTTGTACTGCTCCTTCATGATCTTCGCCCACAGGCTGCGCCCGGCGCGGAACTTGCAGACCTGCTCGAACAGGTTGCCGAAGATGTTGAAGTTGTACGACAGGCGGCCGGCGAACTCGTCCACGTGCAGCCCGCGCCGGATCACCTCGTCGGCGTAGGCCCGCGCGATGCAGAACGCGTAGGCCATCTCCTGCGCCGGTGTCGCGCCCGACTCGCGGATGTGGTAGCCGCACACCGACACCGGGCTGTACTTCGGCGCGTGCTCGGCGCAGTACTCGATCGTGTCGCCGACCAGCCGGATCGATGGCTCGACCGGGAAGATCCAGGTGCCGCGGCCGATGAACTCCTTCAGGATGTCGTTCTGCGCGGTGCCGCGCAGCTGCTTCACGTCGTAGCCGCGCTTCTCGGCCATCGCCAGGTACATCGCGATCAGGATCGCCGCCGCGCCGTTGATCGTCAGCGACACGGTGATCTTCGCGAGGTCGATGCCGTCGAAGGCGACCTCGAAGTCGCGCAGCGTGTCCACCGACATGCCCACGCGGCCGATCTCGCCCTCGGCCAGCGGGTCGTCGGAATCGAGGCCGATCTGCGTCGGCAGGTCGAACGCGACGTTCAGCCCGGTCTGCCCGTTGGCGATCAGGTACTTGAAGCGCTGGTTGGTTTCGCGCGGGTTGCCGAAGCCGGCGTACTGGCGCATCGTCCAGGGCTGCTTGCGGTACATCAGCCGGTGGATGCCGCGGGTGAACGGGTACTCGCCGGGTTCGCCCAGCATCGCCAGGCCGCCGCTCTCCTCGACGTCGGCGGCGGTGTACAGCGGCTGCACTTCGAGGCCGGACTCGTTGAGCACCGGCCGCAGTTCGGGGGGTAGGCGATCGTTCATTTCACCTGCTCCCGGATGTAGTCGCAAATGGCGTCGAGCTTCGAGCCGGTGGGAAACACGCCGCGAAAGCCCAGCGCGCGCAACTCGTCGTGGTCCTGCGCCGGCAGGTTGCCGCCGATCAGCCACAGCTTGTCGGTCAGGCCGTTGGCTTCGAGCAGCGTCTTCAGCTTGCGGCAGAACGGCAGGTGCGAGCCGGCAAGGCTGGAGAGCGCGATCACGTCGACGTCCTCCTCGAGCGACATCCGCGCGACCGACTCCGGCGTCTGCCGCAGCCCGGTGTAGATGACCTCGAACCCCGCGTCCATCATCGCGCGGGCGACGACCTTGGCGCCCTGGTCGTGGCCGTCGAGGCCGGGCTTGGCGAGCAGCACCTTGATCCGGCGTTGCTGCGGGTGTCGTGGCGCGAGCCCCGGAACGGCACTCATGACGTCACCTCCTTGGCGATGATCAGTTTCAGGATTTCGCTGGTGCCGCCGCCGATCAGCGTGAAGCGCACGTCGCGCAGGTAGCGTTGCACCGGGTATTCCATCGCATAGCCGTACGAGGCCAGCACGCGGGCCGCCTGGTCGCAGATGCCGGCCGCGGTTTCGGTGGCGAAGAGCTTGCACATCGCCGCCTCCTTGTGGTGCGGGCGCCCCGAGTCGCGCAGCCACGCCGCGTAGCGCACGAGGTGCGTCGCCGCCTCCAGCCCGGTGGCCATGTCGGCGAGCTTCGTCTGGATCGCCTGGTAGCGGTCGATCGGCTTGCCGAACTGCTGGCGCTCGCCGGCGTAGCGCACGGCCTCGTCGAGCGCGGCGCGCGCCACGCCCAGCGCCATCGCGCCGGTGATGATGCGGATCTCGGCCAGCGTCTTGCGAAGGTGGCCCTCGCCGTCGCCTTCCTCCTTCGACAGCCGGTGGCTGTCGGGGACGAAGCAGCCGGCGAACGCGACTTCCGAGGTCGGCAGCGCCCAGACCCCCATCTTGTGGATCTCGCGGCCGACGGTGATGCCGGGGAAGTGCTTCTCGACGAGGAAGATCGTGAGCTTCTTCTCGCTGCCCGCGCGCGCGAACACGGTGAAGAAGTCGGCCACCGGGGCCGACGTGATCCAGGTCTTCTGCCCGTCGAGCACGTAGCCGCCGTCGACCCTCTTCGCGACGGTGGCGATCGAACCGAGGTCCGAGCCGGCGTTCGGTTCGGTCATGCAGATCGCGCCGATTCTCTCGCCGGCCAGTGCCGGCTTGAACAGCCGCTCGACGATGTCGGCGTTGCCCAGCATGTGCAGGAACTTGGTGCCCATCAGCGACTGCATCGCCGCGGCCCCGGCCAGCGACATCGAGCCGCGGGCGATCTCCTCGAGCGCCAGGCAGAACTCGGCGAGCGCCATGCCGCTGCCGCCGACGTCCTCGGGATAGCGCATGCCGAACAGGCCGAGCG
>CALMSQ010000465.1:0-7160 GCA_937872345.1 uncultured Burkholderiales bacterium
GCGTCGCCGCCCGCCCCCTGCGCGATGAGCGCCGACCGCGCGACCCGCACCTCGGCGGCCGCCGAGCGCGCGCGGAACCGCGCCGCGTCGGCCTCGTTGGCCGCCGCGGCCTCGTCGCTGCGCACCTTGTCGGCAGCCTGCGCCGACACGAAGCCGTCGGCGGCCAGTCGCTCGACGCGCTCGCGCTCGCGCCGCGCCTGCGCGAGGTCCTCGTGTGCGCGCCGGGCGTGCTCCTCGGCCTCGCGCTGCAGCGCCTCGGCGGCGGCGACCCGCGCGCTCCGCTCGCTGCGCTCGCGCGCGCCCAGCGGCGCCGGCGCGATGTTCGCGACCACCTCGTTCTCGTCGACGCGGTCGCCGTCGTGGATTTCGATGCGCATCAGGCGGCCGGCGACCGGCGCGACGATCGTGAACCGGTCGTGGCTGCGCATCTCGCCACGATCCTCGACCGTGACCTCCATCGGCCCTCGCGACACGCGGGCGATCTCGACCTCGAGCGGCTCGGGGCGCAACGCCCACGCCACCAGCGCGGCGATCGCGAGCGCGCCAGCCGCATATCCGATCATGCGCAGCGATTTCTTCATCGGTCTGGTCACTCCCGGGTCTTGAGCACGGCAACGAGGTCGAGGCGCCCGATGCGCCCGGCGACGACGGCCCCCGACAGCAGCGCCGCGACGATCGCCGCCATCGTCGCCCAGGCATAGGTCAGGTTCGTGATCACCAACGGCAGGCGGAACATCTCGCGGTCGAAGACCGGGACCAGCGCGGCCGCGATCGCGTACCCGATGCCCAGGCCGAGCGGGATCGCCGCCGCCACCAGCAGCGCCTGCTCGCCCAGCAGGATCGCCACGATCTCGCGTTGCCGGAAACCGAGCACGCGCAGGCTGGCCAGCTCGTTGCCGCGTTCCGACAGCGCGATGCGCGCGCTGTTGTAGATCGTGCCGGCGACGATCACGCCGGCGAAGACGACGATGATCCGGCTGAACATCTCGAACGCGCGGTCGAGCGAGTCCTGCACCACCTTGCGCACCGACTCCTTGACCTCGACGCCGGCCACCGCGGGGATCTGCTTGAGCTCGGCATACAGGCGCGGGGCCTGCACCGGGTCGACCCTGAGCCGCGCGCCCGACACGAGCCGGTCCTCGCGCAGCAGCCGCGCGAGCGCGCTCCGATCCATGTACGCGCCCAGGCCCAGGTACTCGTCGACGATTGCCGAGACCGGCACCTCGCGCACCGGACGCGCGCCTTCGATGACCTCGACGGTGACCGTGTCGCCGACCCTGACGCCGAGGATCTCGGCGAGCTTCCTGCCGAGCGCCAACCCCTCGGGGGGCAGGTCGACGCGCCGCAAGTGCCGGTCGACCAGCCTGTGCAACGTGTCGTCCGCGTCGATGCCCACCAGCGCGACCTTCTTCGCGCGGTGGCCATGGCGCAGCCACACCGCCGTCGCGCGAAAGCCCTCGGCGCGCAGCACGCCGGGCAGGCGAGCGATCTCCTCGCGCGCCGACGCTTCGCGCGGCTCGCGCAAGTTCACGGTCACGTCGTCGCGCTTGATCACGTCGAGCTGCACGTGCATCAGGTGACTCGAGGCGTCGATCCCGAAACGCCCCACGACCATGAGCCCGATCGCCAGCGCCACGCCGAGGATCGACAGCGCCGCGCGCCACGGGCGCCGCGCCAGGTTGCGCAGGATCATCCGCAGCGTCGGCGCCAGCAGCGCGGCGGCGCCGCTGCGCTCGATCAGCCCGGCGCGAAAGCTGGCCGGCGGCTCGGCGCGCATCGCTTCGGCCGGCGGCAGCGACGAGGCGCGACGCGCCGCCCCCAGCGCGCCAACACCGGCCGCGACGAACCCGATCAGCGCCGTCTCGAGCAGCACCGACGCGGGCGCCTCGAACGCCAGGCGCGGAAAGTGGAAATAGTCTCCGTAGAGGCCGGTCATCAGCCCGCCGAACCAGATTCCCGCCGCCATCCCGACGATCGTCCCGATCGTGACCGTCGCGACCGCGAACGACAGGTAGAGCAGCCCGACGGCGAGGTCGGAATAGCCGAAAGCCTTGAGCAGCCCGATCTGCGCGCGCTGCGTGCTCACCAGGCGCGAGAGCACCGTGTAGAGCAGGAAGGCCGCCACCGCCAGGAACAGCGCCGGGATCCAGGTCGAGGTGATCTCGATCTCGCCGAACTCGTCGGAGAGGAACCGGTGCGAGACCTGGTCGCGCCGGGGATAGGCGCTCAACCCGCCGTACGGCTCGAGCAGGCGGTCGAGGCGATCGACGACGTCCTGCGCCACCGCGCCGGCCGCCAGCGTGAGCGCCACGTCGTTGAACGCTCCGTCCATCTGGAACGCCGCGGCGAGGGCCGGACGGCCCACCCACAGCACGCCGAAGTGGCGGTTGTCGGGAAACACGACGCCCGAGCCGACCTCGTAGACGTACTCGGGCGACAGCGCGAGCCCGACGATCGTGAGCTTCGTCCAGCGGCCGTTCAGTACCGCGCCGATCGAGTCGCCCACGCGCAGGCCGTTGGCCTCGGCGAAGGTCCGGCTCGCGATCGCCTCGTCGTTGCGGCCGGCCTCGATGTAGCGGCCCGCGCTCAATGCAAGGTCGTTGAGCATCGGCTCGCGCCGCGGCGGGATCGACACCAGCCGCCCGGTCGCCGGCTCGGGCAGGCCGGGCACGTCCAGCGTCACGTCGGCCACGACGCGCGTGTCGACCGTCGCGACGCCGGGAATCGCGCGAATGCGCTGCGCCAGCGCCTCCGGCGCGCGTTTCAGGCTCGCAAACACGTCGGCGAAGCGGTAGCTCGCGTAGTAGTCGTCCTGGGCGACGACCAGCGAGTGGTAGGTGCCGCGCATCGAGACGAATGCCGCGACGCCGCAGGCGACGACCAGCGCGGCCGCGATCACCTGCCCGCGCAGGTGCCAGAGCTCGCGCAGCATGATGCGCACGAGCGGGCTCACCACGAGATCTCCGACGGCGACGCGCGCGTCGCGTTGCGCTCGATGCCGACGATGCGGCCGCTGCCGATCCGGATGACGCGGTCGGCCATCGCGGCGATCGCCGCGTTGTGCGTGATCAGCACGGTGATCGTCCCGAGCTCGCGGTTCACCCGCTCGAGCACCTCGAGCACGAGCTTGCCGGTGGGGTAGTCGAGCGCGCCGGTGGGCTCGTCGCACAGCAGCACGTCGGGGCGCTTGGCGACGGCCCGCGCGATGGCGACCCGCTGCTGCTCGCCGCCCGAGAGCTGCGCCGGAAAGTGGTTGCGGCGTTCGCCCAGCCCGACCAGCTCGAGCGCCTGCGCGGGATCCATGGGGTTCGCCGCGATCTGCGTGACCAGCGCCACGTTCTCGAGCGCCGTGAGGCTCGGAATCAGGTTGTAGAACTGGAACACGAAGCCGACGTGCTCGCGCCGGAACTCGGTGAGCTGCGCGTCGCTCGCCGCAGTGAGCTGGTGATCGCGATAGAAGACCTCGCCCCGGGTCGGGCGGTCGAGCCCGCCGAGGATGTTCAGCAGCGTCGACTTGCCGCTGCCCGAAGCGCCGAGCAGCACGACCAGTTCCCCCTCGTAGAGGTCGAGGTCGACCTCGCGCAGCGCGTGCACCTCGACCTCGCCCATCCGGTAGACCTTGGAGACGCCGTGCACGTGGAAGACCGCGTCGCCGCGCACGCGCGCCCCCCTCTACCCTGCATTGGCCAGGTCGGCCGCCGACGTGAAGGAGTCCGCGAAGAACTCGGTCTCCGGCAACCTGCAGACCGAGGTGAAGTCGCGGCGCGCGCAATCGACGACGACCGGCGCGCCGCAGGCATAGACCTGGTGCCCGGACAGGTCGGGGAAGTCGTCCATGACCGCACGATGCACGAAGCCGGTGCGCCCGCGCCAGTCGTCTTCGGCCAGCGCGTTGGACACCACCGGCACGTACCGGAAGCCGTCGATCTCGCGGGCCCACTGTTCGGCCAGCGCGTTCAGGTACAGGTCGCGCGGACGCCGGCCGCCCCAGTACAGCGTCATCGGGCGCGCGATGCCCTTGTGGCGCGCGTGCTCGACGATCGCCTTGATCGGCGCGAAGCCGGTGCCGCTCGCCAGCAGCACGATCGGCCGGTCGCTGTCCTCGCGCAGGAAGAAGGTGCCCATCGGCCCTTCGAAGCGCAGGATGTCGCGCACCTTGACCGCCGGTTGCGTCGCGCCGAACAGCGCGTCGGTGAAACGGCCGCCCGGCATGTGACGCACGTGCAATTCGAGCTGCTCGGCCAGGTGCGGCGCGCTGGCCATCGAGTAGCTGCGCCGCGAGCCGTCCTTCAGCAGCAGTTCGATGTACTGGCCGGCGAGGTACTGCAGCCGCTCGTTGGCCGGCAACTGAAGCTTCAGCGCCGCCACGTCGGGGGCGAGGAGCTCGATCGAGGCGATCCGGCAAGGCATCTTGCGAATCGGGATGTCGCCGGCGGCCGCGACGACGCGACATTCGACCGCAAGGTCCGATTGCGCGTGCGAGCAGCACAGCAGCGCGTAACCGCGCGCCGCCTCGTCGGCCGCAAGCGCCTTGTCGGCGTGCGGCCCCTGCTCGATCCGTCCGTCGACGACGCGCGCCTTGCACGAGCCGCAGGCGCCGTTTCGGCAGCCGTAGGGCAGCACGACCCCCTGGCGCAATGCCGCTTCGAGGATGAACTCGTCGTCTTCGACGTCGAACTGCCTGCCGCTGGGAGAGACGGTGACCTTGAAGCTCATGGCTGGCCCGAGGGCGATCGCACAAAGCCGCTATTATGGCCTGCAGGCCATCGCGCGACCTTGACGCCAATGAGATTCCGCTTCGCTTCGCGCGCCGTGCCGCGCTCCCTGCCCAGGCGATTTCGCCGGCCGCACCTGCTGGTGGTCGGCTGCGGCGACGTCGGCATGCGGCTGCTGCGCCATCTCGCGCCACGGCTGCGCGACGCACTCGGCGTCGTCGCGGTGACGCGGCGGCCCGAGCAGCAGGCGGCGGCACGCGCGCTGGGCGCGCGCGCGCTCGGTGCCGACCTCGACGACCGGCGCTCGCTTCGCCGGCTGGCCGCATTCTGCGGCTGGACGATCGACCTCGCTCCCCCGCCGGCCGAAGGCGCCGACGATCCGCGCACCGCGCGACTGATCGCGGCCTGCGCAGCCGCGCTGCGCCGGCGCCGCAGCCGCGGCCCGGTGGCGCGCTGGGCCTACGTCAGCACCACCGGCGTCTACGGCGACACCGGCGGCGCGGCGTTCGACGAGACGCGGCCGGTCGCGCCGGCCAGCGCGCGGGCGATCCGCCGCGTGGCCGCCGAGCGGAGAATGCGCGCGCTGGCCGCGCGCGGCACGGCGCGCGTGCCGATCCTGCGCGCACCGGGCATCTACGCGCAGGACCGCCTGCCGATCGAGCGGCTGCGCCGCGGCACGCCGGTGCTGGCCGACGCCGAGGACGTCTTCACCAACCACGTCCATGCGGAAGACCTCGCGCGCGCCACCTGGCTCGCGCTGTTCCGCGGCCGGCCGGGCCGCGTCTATCACGCCGTCGACGACAGCGACCTGAAGATGGGCGCGTACTTCGACAAGGTCGCCGACGCGCTGGGCCTGCCACGACCGCCGCGCTTCTCGCGCGACGAAGTCGCCCGGCGGGTCAGCCCGGCGATGCTGTCGTTCATGAGCGAATCGCGGCGACTGGCGAACCGGCGGCTCGCGCGCGAGTTGCGCTGCCGATTGCGTTGGCCGACGGTCGACGCGACGTTGGCCGCGCTGAATCCGAGACTGCTATAATTGCCGGCTTGCCGCGTCGTCCGTCCATGACGGGCACGCGGAACGCCGGTGTAGCTCAGTTGGTAGAGCAGCGCATTCGTAATGCGAAGGTCGACAGTTCGAGTCCGTCCATCGGCACCAGTCACCCGAGTCAGGCCCCTCCGGGCCTGACTTCGCGCAAAGCGCCCCGCTCCGTCGGGGCGCTTTGCCTTGCGTGGTACGCAGCGGTGCGCCGCATCGGGGGGCCGCTCGACACCCCCCGCTCCCCACGTATCAGGACCTGCGTCGACGCGCCGCGCCGACCCCGGCGAGCGCCAGGCCGACCAGCGCGAGCGTCGGAGGCTCAGGAATGGCAGTCAGCCGCATCATCGCGCCAGACACTACGGCGTCATCGGCGTACGTAAACACGATGCGCCCGTCGCTCGCGAAGTCGCCGGTCCCGCCCGACAGGAAATTCATCAGCTGTTCCGACGTGTAGTACTTCAGCAAGTCCAGCGTGACGATCTTGGACAACCCGTTCTCCAGGAGCGGGTTGTCGGTCAGCTGGTTGCCGACCTCCGGCTCGCCGGTGAAAGGCCCGTTCTCGAGGTTGAACTGGTCGTTGAAGTAGTTCGCATCCGCCGGCGTCAATACGAGGCTCAGTGTCGCGGCCGTGATGGTGCCCCTCGTGGCGAACGTCCCGTAGACCGGGTCGCCGCGAAAGTCGAACGTGCCGCGGGTCCGGTCATCGACGCCATCGCCCGTCATCGGGTCGGCGGCCTCCGGAATCCTGAAGATCAGGAAGTCACCGTTGTTCACCGTTCCGCCCGTTGGATCGACCGCCGGCGGCCCGACGGTCAGCACGTTGCCGTCGTAGTCGAAGAGCACGGACTGGATGGTGATCGGATCGGCGCTCGCCGGCGTGGCGAACGCCGACGCGCCGGCAACGACAAACGGAATCAGAAGCTTTCGCATGATGCCCTCCTCGGCCAGGTCTGTCCGGCGCCGCTGTGGATCGATGCGCCGAAAGCAGGCCGAATCGACTTTACGCCGACGGGGTCTGCACCACTTGCGTCACGTCAAGGCCCTCAAGCTCTGGGCCGAGCCAGCCCCTTGGGCAACGGGAACGTCATGTTCTCGCGCACGCCTTCCAGCGCGTGCACGCCGTCTACGCCCAGCGCCTTCAGCCGCGCCAGCAACTCCTCGACCAGCCGCTCGGGCGCGGACGCGCCGGCAGTGACCCCGACGCGGCGCTTGCCCGCGAGCCACGCCGGATCGAGCTCGGCCGCCGAGCCGATCATCCGCGCCTCGCAGCCCATTTTCTCGGCGACCTCGCGCAGGCGATTGCTGTTCGAGCTGGTCGGCGAACCGATGACCAGCACCAGGTCGCACTGCGGCGCCATCGCCTTGACCGCGTCCTGGCGGTTCTGCGTCGCGTAGCAGATGTCCTG
>CALMSQ010000466.1:0-7240 GCA_937872345.1 uncultured Burkholderiales bacterium
GCCGCGCTGCTGGTCGCCTCGCTGGCGATCGCGTGGGTGGTCGGCGAGCGCTTCGTCGCGGCAGTGCTCCTGTACCTCGCGATGACCGCGATCTACTCCGGGCTCGCCAAGCGCATCGCGCTGTTCGACGTCGCGATGCTGGCCGGGCTCTACACGGTGCGGGTCCTGGCGGGCGGCGCAGCCACCGCGATCGAGGTCTCGTTCTGGCTGCTGGCGTTCTCGGTGTTCCTGTTCTTCAGCCTGGCGCTGCTCAAGCGCTGCGGCGAACTCGTCGCGCAGATCGAGCGCGAAGAGGACACCGCGAAGGGGCGCGGATACGGCGTGAGCGACCTGTCGGTGCTGCAGTCGCTGGGGATCGCGACCTCGTGCGCGGCCCTGGTGGTGCTCGCGTTGTACGTTCAGGATCCCGACGTGACGCGGCGCTACGCGTCGCCGCAGATCCTGTGGCTCATGCTGTTCGGCCTGCTGGTCTGGCTCGGCAGGCTCTGGCTCGACACCGCGCGCGGCCGCATGCACGACGACCCGCTCGTCTACGCGCTGCGCGATCGCGGGAGCCGCTGGCTGCTGGGGGTGCTGCTGGTGCTGTTCGGCATCGCGGCCGTGGTTCACGTGCCTCGCTGACGATCGGACCAGTCATCCCATCGTGGAGGGAAGCCACAGGGAGATCGACGGGAACGCCGCCAGGACCACCAGCCGCACGACGTCGATCGCGATGAACGGCATCGTGCCGCGGTAGATCGTGCCGAGCGGCACGTCGCGCGCGATCGAGTTGATCACGAACACGTTGATGCCGACCGGCGGGCAGATCATCCCGAAGGTGACCGCCATCACGATGATCACGCCGAACCAGATCGGGTCGAAGCCCAGGTGCATCATCGCGGGAAACACGATCGGCACCGTCAGCAGGATCATCGCCAGCTCGTCCATGACCGCGCCGAGGATGAAGTAGCCGACCATGACCAGCGCGAGCACCCCGTAGGGGCCGACCGGCAGGTCGACGAGGAACTCGACGGCCTTCTGCGTGAACTGCGTGATGGTCAGGAAGTAGCCGAACAGGTACGCCCCGAGCACGATCATCATGATCGCCGAGGACACGCGCAGCGCGTCGACCAGCGCGGCACGAATCTGCGGAACCCGCAGGCGGCCGCGAAGCACGCCGATGAGCAGCGTGCCGGTCGCGCCGATCCCGGCAGCCTCCTGCACCGTGAAGATGCCGCCGTAGATGCCGCCCAGCACGAACAGGAACAGCAGCATCACCGCCCAGAGCTCCTTCAGGCTCGCGAAGCGCTCGGCCCAGGTGTGGACCTCCCCGCGCGGCATGCTCTCCGGCGAGCGCCAGCCCATGAACTGGATGACGAGGAAGTAGAAGCCGACGGCCAACAGCCCGGGCAGCACGCCGGCCGCGAACAGCTTCGTGATGTCGGTCTCGGTCATGATCCCGTAGAGCACGAAGATCACCGACGGCGGAATCATGATGCCGAGCGTGCCGCCGGCGGCGATCACGCCGGCCGAGAAGCCTGGTGCGTAACCGGCCCGGCGCATCTCGGGCAGCGCCACCTGCGTCATCGTCGCGGCGGTCGCCACCGACGAGCCGTTGATCGCCGAGAAGCCGCCACAGGCGGCGACCGTCGCGAGCGCGAGGCCGCCGCGCCGGTGGCCCAGCCACGCGCGGCCGGCGCCGAACAGCTCGCGGCTCATCCCGGAGTGCGACGCAAACGCGCCCATCAGGATGAACATCGGGATGACACTGAGGTTGTAGTCGGTCAGCACCGACAGCGGGACGTTCGACAGCAGGTTCAGGCCGGTCTGCATGCTGGTCAGCGCGGCGAAGCCGACGACGCCGGCGATCCCCATCGACAGGCCGATCGGCACGCGCAACGCCATCAGCACGAACATGCCGACGAAGCCCAGCAGGGCCACCAGGTCACGATCCATCGGCGCTCTCCGCTGCCGGCGTGGCAGCCTGCGTTTCGGGTTCCTTGCCGCGCACGAGTTCGATCGCGCGCAGCGCGCCGAGCAACGCGGCGACGGTCGCGCCGAGCGCGCCGAGCGGATAGAACCAGACCAGCGGAAGGCGCAGGTCGCTGGTCGCCTGCGTGCCGGTGCTGCCGACCTTGACCCAGACCATCCATGCGAGCGGCGCGAGGAAGGCGAACGTCACCAGCGTCGCGAACACGTCGAGCCAGCGCCGTCCGCGCGGGCCGAGATGCTCCCAGACGATGTCGACGCAGATGTGGCCGCCGCGATAGGTGGCGATCGCGATGCCCCAGAACAGCGCGATGCTCTGCAACAGCCGCGAGCCGTCGAACCAGTCGGGCACCTGCATGCTGAAGAGGTCGCGCAGTGCGACGTTGCCGGCGGTGAGCAGCGCGATCGCGAGCAGGAACAGGGCGGCGACGTTCTCGGTGGTCGCCAGCAGGCGTTTCATCGGGGATCCCCGTTATCGGCAGGCTCGGGCGCGTCGGGCCGGCGCCCAAACGACGCGGCGCCGGGCGAGAAGCCCGGCGCCGCGGAGCGGGCCGCTCGGCCGGCGTTCAATAGAGCGCGTCTTGCTTCTTCAGTTCGCCGCGCAACGCCTCGAGGGCGCCCTTGCCGTCCTGCCCGGCCTTGGCTGCCGCGTCGGTCCACTGCGTGTACAGCGGCTCGGCGGCGTCGCGCCAGGCCTTGCGCTGCTCGGGCGTGAGCTTGACGATCGTGTGGCCCGGAAGCTTCTCCATCTTGGCCTGGCCGGAGTCCTCGTCGTCGCCCCAGGCCTTGCCGACCTTGCCCGCCCACTCGTTGTTGCAGTGGTCGTCGATGACCTTCTTCTGGGCCGCCGAGAGCTTGTCGTACCAACCCTTGTTCATCGTCCACGCGAACGTCGACGCGTAGAGCTTGTGGTCGTTGTGGAACTTGACGACCTTGTCGATACCGAACGTGATGATCGAGTGCCACGGGAACACGATCGCGTCGGCGACGCCCTTCTCGAGCGCATCGCGCGCCTCGGGCGCCGAGACCTGCACGTTGGTCGCACCGAGCAGCGACATGAAGGCCGCCATCGTTCCGTTCGACGGACGAATCTTCATGCCCTTGATCTGCGCCGGATCGGGCATCGCCTGCTTCGAATGCAGCGTGCCGGTGTGCACGTGCGCGAAGCAGAACTTCACGTCCTTCATCTCGGTCGCCGCGTACTTGCGGTACCAGGCGTCGAGCGCCACCGATCCACGGCCCGCGTTGCTCATCAGCATCGGCAGCTCGCCGGCGGCAAACATCGGGAAGCGTCCGGCCTGGTAACCCGGGTTCACCCAGGTGAGGTCGGCGATGCCGTCGCGCGCCATGTCGTAGTGATCGGGCGCCTTGCCCAGCTGCTGCGCGGGGAACAGTGCGACCTTGATCGAGCCCTTGGATGCCGCTTCGACCGACTTTGCCCACGGCTCGAAGCCGAGCTTGGCCAGCGGATGCGTCGGCGGCAACCAGTGCGCGAAGCGCAGCTCCACCGGCTTGTCCTGCGCGGTGGCAGGCGCCGAAGCGAGCACCAGGGCGGCCGCAGCAGCCGCGAGCGGAATCCTCAGGGTTTTCACGGGGTGTCTCCTCTTGCGTGTCGTTCAGTCGTCGGGTCGGGCGCCCGGGTCAGCGCGAAGTTACTACAGTTGAAGCGGCTCCGCGCGGCTTTTTCATCCATACGATCGGCTTTGCGGCCGGTGCTCGCGGCTCGATGCCCGCCTTCTCGAGCGAGCGCTCGAGCTCGCGGCCTTCGGGCTCGGCCAGCGCCGCCGCGATCGCTGCGTGCAGCTCCTGCGCAGCGCCGGCTGCCGGGCCACTCGTCGAGCCGAGCGCGCGCTCGACCAGCGTGTCGAAGATCCGCTCGAAGCTGGCGCGGCCACGGCGCTGGGTGTCGCCGTAGCCCTTGAGCACCCTCGGCAGTTCGGCCAGCGCGGCGGCGAAGGCGGGCGACGCAGCGAGCATCCGTTCGAGTGCGGCGAGCCAGCGCTCGATCGACTGCTGCTCCTCGTGAAAGCGCAGCGATCGCCGGCGCATCGGCCGCAGCCGGGCGAGCAGCCTCAGCATCAGGTAGCCGTGGATGCGGGTGCTGGGCAGGTGCATGCCGCGGTTGAGCGATTCGAGCTTGCCGTTGCGCGTGGCCCAGTCGCGCAACCGCGCGCCCAGGGCGCGCGGCAGCGTGGCCGCCACTTCGTCGACGCCCGGTTTCAGGTATTCGACGATCTCGAGAATCTCCCCCTCGCGCACGCGCGCCTCGTCGCGGATGCGCGCGACCCGGCTGCGCCGCGACTTCAGGTCGGCCACGCGAATCACGTCCTCGTACGTCATCCACAGCGCCAGCAGGCGCGCGGCCTCGGCGAGCGCACGCGCCACGAGAGGCTGCGTCGAAGAGTTGCCGGCCGCGGCGGCGATCCGCTGCAGCCGCTCGACGTAGAGCCGCGCGTAGGCCGAGTCCTGGTAATCGAGCACGCGGACCACGCCGTGCGCCGCGTTCTCGCGCATCGGCGCGGGCAAGGTCGCGAGCAGCGGCGCCCAGACCTCGGGGCTCGTCTTTGCGGCAAGGCCCGCGCCCGCGCCGGCCAGCGCCTCGCGCGCCGACCCGTCGGCCACGGCGTCGAAAGCGGCGCCGAATCCGGCGAGGCTTGCCTGCACGCCGAGCCCACCTTCGCGGATCACCCGCTCGCAGGCTTCGCGCGGCCACGGCAGCACGCCGGCGCCGGCCAGTGCGCCGAACATGACGGCGCTGATCACGGTGCCGTGCGCCGCTGCGAGCCCGGCCATGTCGACGCTGAGATACCGCGCCGCGAGCGCGCGCGCGCCGGCGTGGATGCGCTCGTCGTCGAAGCGGCCGTCGCCCATCTGCATCTTTTCCTGCGTCGTGTAGACGCGGTGCGACGCGGCGATCAGCGTCGTGCGCTTCGGGTGCACGAAGCCGCGCTCGATCATCCGGCCCGCCTCGACCAGTTCGCTGGCCAGCACGACGTCGACGCCGCCCGGCATCGGGTTCAGCGCGAACACGGGCTGCGCGCCTTCGGGGGCCGGCGTGCGCATCATCTCGATGTAGTAGCTGGTCGACCCGGTGCGCTGCGCGACGCCCGGCACCGAAGTGGCCTGCA
Source organism: uncultured Burkholderiales bacterium (assembly GCA_937872345.1). Taxonomy (GTDB): domain Bacteria; phylum Pseudomonadota; class Gammaproteobacteria; order Burkholderiales; family Burkholderiaceae_E; genus Zeimonas. Next base: position 5,097 of record CALMSQ010000466.1, read on the forward strand.
CCGGCAGGCCCTGCGCGAGCGCGCACTCGACGATCCAGTCGGCGAGCACGCCGCCGCCTTCGCCGCCCAGCGCGGCGATCAGCAGCGTGAAGGGTTTCGAGTCGCTCATGTCAGGCCGGCTGGATCGCGTGGATGAAGGCCTCGCGCACGCGGGCCTTGAAGCGGTCCCAGCGCGAGGGGTTGCTGATGATCTCCGCGCGCCAGAACGACGGGCACAGCACCGCCGCATGAGCGACTTCGCCGCACAGTCCGCACCCGACGCAATCGTTGGTCACGTGCGCGACCGGGTCGACCTTCAGCGGGTCCGTCGGCGTCTTCACCGTCAGCGTCGGGCAGCCGGAGAGGCGGATGCACGAGTGATCGCCCGTGCAGGTGTCCTCGTCGACGCCGAAGCGGGTGCGCACGACGCGCTTGCCTTCCTTCAGCATCTTCGCGCGCAGCGGCTTGATGCGGCGCTGGCGCTCGAGCTGGCATTCGCCGTCGGCGATGACGACCTTCAGGCCCTCGAACGGCGAGGTCAGTGCCTCCTCGAGCGTCCTGCGCACGTCGCCGACCTTGTAGTTGTCGACGGTGCGCAGCCACTTCACGCCCATGCCCTTCAGCGTGTTCTCGATCGTGACCTCGCTTCCGGTCGCGCTGGTGCCCTCGGCGACGCGACGCGACTCCGACGTGGGCGTCGAGATCGTCTCCTGCGTGCCGGTGGCCGACGTGTAGCCGTTCTTCATGATGATCAGCACCCCGTCGCCCTTGTTCAGCAGCGCGGAGGAGACGCCCGACAGCAGTCCGTTGTGCCAGAACCCGCCGTCGCCCATCACGGCGACCGGCCGCCTCGCGGAGAAATTGCGCACGCCCGCGCTGCTCGCCAGGCTCATTCCGTAGCCGAGGATCGAATTGCCGAACGAGAACGGCGCGAAGGTCGCAAAAGAGTGGCAACCGATGTCGGCCGACACGTGCAGCTTGCCGATGTCCTGCTCGACCAGCTTGAGCGCGGCGAAGACCGGACGCTCGGGACAGCCGGTGCAGAAGTTCGGCGGGCGCGCCGGGACGGGCCCGCTGAACGCCTCGGTCGCCTGTGCCTTCAGGCCGGCGATGTCGGCGAGGAGGCCTTCGGCGGCGCCGCGCGGCAGGTCGGGCGCGTGCGCGGCCAGGTAGCGGACGAGGCCCGCGAGGAGAAGTTCGGCGGTGTACTCGCCGCCCATCGCGAGCAGGTCCTTGCCGTGCAGCTTCGTCTGCAGGTCGGCCCGGCGCAGGATCGTGTTGATCTCCTGCTCGATGAAGTCGGGCTGGCCCTCCTCGGCGACCAGCACGGCGCGCTTGCCGGCGCAGAACCCGGTGATCTGCTCGGGCACCAGCGGGTAGACGACGTTCAGGTTCAGGATCGGGATGCGCGAGCGCCCGTACGCGTCGGCCAGCCCGAGCGCCTGCAGCGCGCGGACGAGATTGTTGTAGAGGCCGCCCTGCACGATGATGCCCAGCTCGGTGCGGTCGCCGTCGAACAGCTCGTTCAATCCTGCGTCGACGATGTACTTGCGCGCGGCCGGCATCCGCACCTCGTACTTCAGCTTCTCGTGCTGGAACGTCACCGGCGGGTGCGCCAGCCGCGCGTAGTCGAACGGCGCCGGCTCCATCTGCAGTTCGCGGGTGGAGATCCTGGGCTTGACGTTGTCGCGGGCGACGAAGCTGCCACGGACGTGGCAGGCGCGGATGCGCAGTTCGAGGATCACCGGCGCGTTCGAGGCCTCCGACAGCTCGAAGCCGTGCTCGACCATGCGCACGATCGTCGGCAGGTTGGGTCGCGGATCGAGAAGCCACATCCCGGACTTCATCGCGAACGCGTGCGTGCGTTCCTGGATGACGCTCGCGCCCTCGCCGTAGTCTTCGCCGACCACGATCATCGCGCCGCCCATCACGCCCGGCGAGGCGAGGTTGGACAGCGCATCGGAGGCGACGTTGGTGCCGACCACCGACTTCCAGGTGACCGCGCCGCGCACCGGGTACATGATCGACGCACCCAGCATCGCGGCCGCCGACGCCTCGTTGGTGCAGGCCTCGACGTGCACCCCGAGCTCGTCCATGTAGTCGCGCGCCTGCACCATCACGTCGAGCAGGTGCGAGACCGGCGCGCCCTGGTAGCCGCCGACGTA
>CALMSQ010000467.1:0-2150 GCA_937872345.1 uncultured Burkholderiales bacterium
GTCACCCCCGGCTTGAGCTTGACGGCGTTGAACAGCATTTTCGCGCCGAAGGGGATCGTGATGGGTCCGAACATGGGAGTCTCCTGGATGCGGTCTGACGGGCGATCTGGGGGCGTGCGAGCGGGGTTTCAATCCCGTCGCGGACGCACCCGGCCGCTCATGGGCGGCTACCCGGATGCGGGGGCAGTGTACGTCGCCCCCCAAGACCCTGCTCCCGGTCGGGGCAGGGCGCCGCTCAGTTGCAGCTGCTCTCGAACTGGATCTTGCTCGCCAGCACCTTGCTGCCGGCCGACGTCGATTGCAGCGTCCCCTTGACCTCGACGCAGGCCCCGTCGCGCAGGTTGAGCGCGCTGCCGCCTTCGTAGGTGACGCTACCCGACGCATCGACCGGCGTGGCGCGCACGATGAAGTGGCCGACGTCGACGAAACCGCTGATCAGTCCTTTCAGCTCGAATTCGCTCGTAGCGTCGTCGTCTTCGACCTCGACCTTCGACGCCACCACGACGCCCGCCTGCACCGGGCCCTCGATTTCCACGCGCCGTCCGACAGCCAGGTCCGCCACCGTGCCGCCTTCGAGCCTTGCCTTGCTGGCATCGACGCGCACGCCGTCGACGCTGAAATCGGCCAGCGAACCGAAGCGATCGATCACGCCCTCGATCTCGACCTTCGACACGTCGCCGAGGTCGGGCGTGGCGACGACGTCGACGCGGGTGGCGGCCAGCACGCCGGCGACCGGCTCCGAGGATGCGCGCACCCGGACCTGGACGCCGTTGGCCAGGCCGGCGGGCGCAGGGCTCGCGGCCGAGTAGTCGACGGTCAGCGTCCCGAGCTGGAAGCGCTTCGCAGTCGGGTCGAGGGCGGCGATCGTGCCGCGCACCTTGTACCCGGCCGCCTGCGCCTTGCGCTCGATGCGCGTCGCCGTCAGCGTTCCGGTGGATCGGTCGTAGATGCCGTAGACCTCGACGTAATCGCCGTCGGCGATTGCAGCCGCTTCTTCGTAGACCGTGTTGACCGTCGTGCGCACCGTCAGGCCGAGCACTTCGAAGCCGCTGGCCGACAGGTTGGCGACCGTGCCGCGCGCCTCGCTGAAGACCCTGATCGTGTCGGCCGTGCCGGTGAGGCCGGTGGAATCGATGTCGCCGCGCACCTCGATCACCATGCCGAGGCCGAGCGGAGCCGGGGGCGTGCCGTCGTCGTTGGACACGGCGGCGGCGCGTTCGTCGAAGTGCACGCCATTGACGATCACCGAGCCGAAGCCGGAAATCGATCCGTAGGAAACGCTCGCAACGCTGATGCCGGTGCCGCCGCTGCCGACTCCCGCGAGGTCGGTGCCGCCGCACGAGGCGACCGTCAGCGCGATCGACACGCTCGCCAGCGCGCCGGCCCAGCGCGACCACCGCGCCGACGTTGCCCGCTCGTGATGCACAGCCATCCTCATCCCCTCTGCGCCTTCGCCTTCGCAGGCCTGCGGGCCTTGCGCGGCGGTTTCGCGGCCTTGGCGTCCGGTGTCGCCTGCCGGTCCGAATAGAAGTACATGCCGACTCGCAGCCGTCGGTCGGCGCGGCGCTTCGCGGCGCGGTCGGCGGCGATGCGCTTCTCGAGCATCGGCGCGAGCGCCTGCAACGTCGCGTGCCAGGTCTCGCGCGCGATCTCGTGGGCGAGTTGCACCGACTCGTCGGACAGCTCGTCGGCGAACACCGCCTGCTCGAGCAGCGGCGCGCGGTCGCCGATCACGTTGGACACCGCCGCCTGCAGGTGGTCGCCGACGTTGCCGCCGAGCAGGGCGAACATTCGCGCGCTGTCCTTCGACGGCACGAAACTGCCGGCCGCGATCCGGACGGTCTGCGCCTGCTCGTCCAGTTCGACGATGCCCAGGCGACGCAACTCGTCGAGCAGCGTCTTGGGGTGCACGTCGGTGCTGACCGACCGGGCGAGCGATTCGAAGCTGCGCTCGCCGCCCGAAGCTCGCTGCGGCAGCACGCGCGGCTTGCCGCGATGGCGGTAGTAGGGATCGGACACCCAGCGCGTGAACACCTCGGCGGCGAACGACCGGCCGTGCACGGCCGGATCGCTCGGCGACTCGAGCAGCCGCTTGACGTCCTTGCGGTGGATCCCGGTGGTGATGCTGATCTGGCTCACGTTGGTGTCGA
>CALMSQ010000468.1:0-3378 GCA_937872345.1 uncultured Burkholderiales bacterium
CGCGGCTGCTGGGCGAGCAGCTGGGCCTCACCCGCCTGGACGCGAACTGGCTCGCCGACGAGGACGGCATCAGCACGCTGTCGGTCAGCGAGCGCGGCACCCGCGGAGAATTCATCCCGTACACCGACCGGCCGATCCGGTGGCACACCGACGGCTACTACAACCCGCCCGAGCGGACCATCGCGGCGATGCTGCTGCATTGCGTCGAGCGCGCCGCCGAGGGCGGCGGCAATCGGGTGCTCGATCACGAGATCGCGTACATCCTGCTGCGCGACGCCGACCCCGCGCACGTGCGCGCGCTGTCGGCGCCGGACGCGATGTCGATCCCGCAGCGCGAAGACGACGGCGATGCCGGCTCGGTGGCGCGGCAGACGCAGGCCGGCCCGGTGTTCTCGACGCTGCCGCCCGGCGGCGACCTGCACATGCGCTACACCGCGCGCACGCGCAGCATCGCGTGGCGCGACGACTCCGCGACGCGCGCAGCGGTCGAGGCGCTGCGGCGGCTCCTCGACGCGGGCGGCCCTTTCGTGTACAGCCTGCGGCTCGAGCCCGGCATGGGCATCGTCTGCAACAACGTGCTGCACGAGCGCGACGGCTTCGTCGACTCGGCCGGGCATCGCCGGAGGCTGCTGCGCGCCCGGTATCATGACCGCATCGCGGGCACGCACGCTTCGTACCTCGGGGCGTGGGCCGAATGAAGACCGACAAAGGGGGAGATCGCCTGCAATGGATACCGCGCTGCCATCGGCGACGCTGATCGTCTGGCTGGGGTTCGGCCTCGGCGCAATCTTCGGGTTCGTCGGCAACAAGACCAATTTCTGCACGATGGGCGCGGTGTCCGACATCGTGAACATGGGCAACTGGACGCGGATGCGAATGTGGCTGCTCGCCATTGCCGTGGCGATCATCGGCGTCTGGGCGATGCAGATGATCGGGCTGGTCGACACCCGCAAGTCGATCTACACCGGCAGCAGCCTGATGTGGCTGTCCAACCTGGTCGGCGGCCTGCTGTTCGGCATCGGCATGACGCTCGCATCGGGCTGCACCAGCAAGACGCTGATCCGCATCGGCGGGGGCAACCTCAAGTCGCTGGTCGTCTTCGTCGTGCTCGGCGTGTCGGCCTACGTGACGCTCAAGGGCGTGTTCGGCGTCTGGCGCGTGAACACGCTCGACACGTTCTCGGTGAAGCTCGCGACCAGCCAGGACCTGCCGACGGTGCTGGCGTCGGCGCTCGGCGTCGGCCGGGCCGGCGTCGAACTGTGGCTGCCGCTGGCGATCGGCGCGCTGCTGCTCGCGTTCGTGCTGTCGAGCCGCGAGGCCTGGACGCTCGATGCGCTGCTCGGCGGGATCGTGGTCGGGCTCACGGTGGTCGGCGGCTGGTACGTGACCGGCCACGTCGGTTACGTCGCCGAGCACCCCGACACGCTGCAGGAGGCGTTCATCGCGACCAACAGCAACCGACCCGAGTCGCTGTCGCTGGTCGCGCCGTTCGCCTACACGCTCGAGTTGCTGATGTTCTGGAGCGACACCAGCAAGCACGTCACGTTCGGCATCGCGACGGCGCTCGGGATCGTGGCCGGCTCGCTCGCGTGGGCGCTGATCTCGCGCACCTATCGCGAGGAGAGCTTCCCGAACGCCGCCGACCTGAAGCGCCACATCCTCGGCGCGATCCTGATGGGCTTCGGCGGCATCACCGCGCTCGGCTGCACGATCGGCCAGGGGCTCTCGGGCGTGTCGACGCTCGCGCTCGGCTCGATCATCACCTTCCTGTCGCTGTGCGCCGGCGCGGCGCTGATGATGAAGATCGACTACTGGCGCATGATGCGCGAGGCGTAGCGGGCGGCCGCGCGGGGTGCGGCGGCGCCGCCGCCAGCGCCTTTCCTGCTCAACCGGTGCTCCAGACGCGCGGCTTGCGCATGCCCGCGATCTTGCAGGCCTGCTTCACGTAGCCGTAGGGAAACAGCGTGAACAGCGCGTCGCGCGCGTCGTCACCCTTGCCGCGCTCCTTCGCCAGGAAGCGGATCACGAAGCGCGCGTCCGCCGGGATCTGGTGTTCGTCGTAGTACTCGCGCATGAAGCGCAGCACCGCCCAGTGCTCGTCGGTGAGATCGACGCTCTCGCGCACCGCCAGCCACTCGGCCACCTGCGGACTCCAGTCGGTGGGGTCGACCAGGTACCCCTCCTCGTCGGTCCGGACTGCTGCCTTCTGCTTCGCTTCGGACATCCGTGTCTCCCTCGTTGTGCTCGGGCCGAACCCTTTCCAATCGTAGCGGCACAAAGGACGCTCGCGCATACCCCTTAAGACGTACCCCTGCGCGGGCGGCGATTGACCGGGGTCACGAGCGGGTTCCGGAAACCGGGTATGTTAGCGACCCGCGAGCGCGACCGCGCGCCGCGCAGAAACGACCCATGACCGAGGTACAAGACGTGATCCGTGAAATCGAAGGCGACATCCTGCTCTCGCGCGCCCAGGTGATTGCCCATGGCATTGCCCCCCACGACCATTTCGACACCGGGCTGGCGCTGGCCTTGCGCGAGCGCTGGCCCTCGATGGTGCGCGACTATCGCCACGCCACCCACGACAAGCCGCTGGCGCCGGGGCAGATCTGGGCCTGGTCCGGCGTCGATGCCGACGGCTCCACACGGCGCATCGTCAACCTGCTCACGCAGGACATGCTGCACGGGGGCGCCGCGGCGAAGCCGGGCAAGGCCACGCTCGAGAACGTCGGTCGCGCGCTCAAGGCGCTTGCCCGCTACGTTCGCGACGAGAAGGTGCGCAGCGTCGCGCTGCCCAGGCTGGCGACCGGCGTCGGCGGCCTGGCCTGGAGCGACGTCAAGCCGCTGGTCCAGCAGCACCTCGGCGACCTCGGCGTGCCGGTACTCGTATACGAAGTGTACCGCGCTGGCGTGCAGGGCGACGAAAAGCTCGGTTGAGCGAAATTCTGGTCAATTGACGCCAGGAAGAGCAGCGATGACCGATTTTTCGGGAGTTTTCCCGATTCTCGCGACGCCATTCCGCGACGACGAGAGCGTCGACGAGGAGTCGCTTCGGGCGCTGGTCGGGTTCATGGCCGACCTCGGCGTCGACGGCGTCACGGTGCTCGGCGTGCTCGGCGAGGCGAACCGGATGGGCGAGCGCGAGCGCGAGGCGATCGTGCGAACCGCAGTCGATGCGGCTGCCCGGCGGATGGCGGTGATCGTCGGGGTCTCGCACCCCGGCACGCGCGCGACGGTCGAGCTCGGCGCGATGGCGGCCGAGCTCGGTGCCGACGCGCTGATGGTGGCCCCGTCGGCCGAGCCCGTGCCCAGCGAGGCGCGCGTCGCCGAGTACTTCGCGCGCGTGTGCGCCGGCGTGTCGCTGCCGGTGGTGCTGCAGGA
>CALMSQ010000469.1:0-3380 GCA_937872345.1 uncultured Burkholderiales bacterium
TTGCTGAGCGTGACGCGGAAGCGCGTGTCGGGCAGCACCTCTGCGACGACGCCTTCCATCTGGATCAGGTCTTCCTTGGCCATCCTGGGCTCCTGGTTCGCGCGGGGACGCGCGGGCGGCCTTTCGGGCCGCGAATTCGACGGGCTTCGGGTGCCGTCGGGACCCGCCTGCGATGCGCCGCGCATGCGTGGCGCCTTGGCCGGACTCGGCGGCGGGACGGTCGGCCGGTCACGGCGCGCCGATCAGGCGCCGCGTTCGGACGTCGTCGCAGGGTCTGCGCCGTTCGCTCCGGCGACGCACGGCGATGCGGTGGGAAGTCTTGCCGGAAGCTTGCGATTATACTCGTTATCGATCTCGCGGCCCGCGCCTTGCCGACGCCGCGTATCCGTTCCCATCGGCTGGTTTCCCTTGATCCACGGCATGCCTGCACTTCGCCTCGCCGGCCCGTTCGCCTCCCGCCTGGCGTCGCTCGTGGCCGCCTGTGCGCTGCTCGCGGGCCACGCGCATGCGGACACCCTGACGCTTCACAACGGCGACCGGCTCACCGGGCGGATCCTGCACATGTCGCCGTCGACGCTGACGTTCGAGACCACCTGGGCCGGCGAGTTGCGCATTCCGCGCTATGAGGTGCGGGCCATCGAGACCGACAAGCCGGTCGGCGTGTTGCGCGAGCGCTCGAGCCGGACCGAGACGATGACGATCGGGCCGGCCGCGCCGGGGCAGGTGACGCTCTCGCCCGAGTCGACCGAACGCGACGCGGCTGCGCCACCGGATGCCGCGCCGCCCGCGGCGCCGTCGCCGGCCGCGGCGCCGCCGCCGCCGGCCAAGACCTTGCCGCTGGCGCGGGTGCGATACATCAATCCGAAGCCCGAGGAGAGCGGCGAGGGCGTGTCGTACGAGGGGCGGCTCACGCTCTCGGGCGCCTTCGTGCGCGGCAACAGCAACGGCGATCGCGCCTACGCCGAGGGCGACCTCGACGCGCGGGCGCTCGACTGGCGGTATGCGCTGAACGCGAAGCTGCGCCACGAGCGCACCGACCAGGCCACGAGCGCGTCGAACTGGCTGGTCGGCGGCAACTTCGACCGCTTCCTCGACGATCGTCGCTTCGCCTACGTGCGCGGCTCGCTCGAGCGCGACCGCTTCCGCGACATCGCTTCGCGCGCGGCCGTCGGTGTCGGGGCAGGCCTGCAGGTCGTGCAGACCGGGCGTGCGAAGCTGTCGGTTCGCGGCGGCCTCGACGCGATCGACGTGCGCCGCATCGCCGGCGCCGACGAGTCGTGGCCCGCGATCGGGTGGGGCGCCAATCTCGGCTACCGGCTCGACGCCTGGTCGGCCGAGCTCTTCCACGACCAGCAGGGGTTCCTGAACCTGGACGATCTGTCGCAGGTGACGGTGCGAAGCCGCAGCGGATTGCGGCTGCCGTTCGCGTCGGGCCTCACCGCGTCGCTGCAGCTCAATCTCGACTGGGACAGCCAGCCGGCAGCGGGTCGCCGAGGCACCGATGCGACCTGGCTGGTCGGGCTGGGCTATGCCTGGTGACCGCTTCGGCCTGAGGGCGGCGACACTGGCTGCCTGCGTCGCCGTGTCGGCGTGCGCGCAGTCGCCGGCGCTGCCGCAGCCACCGCGCGAGCGCGTCGCCGTGACGGATCCTGCCGCGGCTGCACCCGAAGCCGAGGCGGCCTGGGCGATGGCGGCGCCGCGCATCGACGAAGCCGCCGCGGGCGCGGCCTACGCGGGCGCGCGCACCTATTCCGGAACGCTCTTCTGCGCCGGGTGTCCGGAGCGCAGACTGACGCTCACGATCTTCCCGGATGGCACCTTCCGCATGCTGCAGACGGGCGACGAGGGTGCGGGGATGCGCGTGGTCTACGACATGGGCCGCTGGAGCACCTCCGAAACGGCCGCCGACACGATCGCGCTTCACGGCGACACCGAGGGCGCGCGCCTGTTTCGCCGCGTCGTTCCGGACGGCCTCGCGATCGTCGACAACGAAGGGCGCGAAATCCGCGGCCTGGGCAATGCGATCCTGTCGCGCGCGCCGCAGGTCGATCCGCTGTCCGGCCCGCTGCGATTGGCCGGAAGCTACCTGAACGAGGGCGGCGGGCCGGTGTTCGTAGAGTGCCTGACCGGGCGCCGGCTGCCGGTGACCGATGCGGCGCCGGCCAGTGGCGCGCCGCTGGCTGCGCGCTGGCTCGCCGCCGCGCGCTTGGCGCTGGACGACGCGCATCGCGCGGTGAGCGATTCCCCCGCCGACCCGGTGCTCGCGATCGTGCGTGGCTACCTGGTGCCTCGCGTCGCGCAGGCGGGCAGTCCCGAGAAAGAGGCGCTGGTGGTCGTGGGCTTCGAGCGGGCGATGCGCGCCGGGCGCTGCGAAGACGTCGTGCGCAGGACGCCGTGAGCGCGGACCGCCTGTTCCTGTTCCTCGGCGCACTGTCGGCCGCGATCGCGGTCGCCGCGGGCGCGGTCGGCGCGCATGCGCTGCAGTCGACGCTGACGCCCGAGCGGCTGGCGGTATTCGAGACGGCCGTGCGGTACCAGACGTACCACGCGATCGGCATGTGCGTGGCTGCGTGGGCTGTGGCCCGGTTCGAAGGCCGTGCCGCGCCGCTGGCCGGCACGCTGTTCGCGCTGGGCACGCTCGCGTTCTGCGGCAGCCTGTACGTCTACGCGCTCACCGGGTGGCGCACCGCCGCGCTGGCGGCGCCGGTGGGCGGCGCGGCGCTCATCGCGGGCTGGATCTGCCTGGCGTGGCTGGCGCTGGTGGCGCCGCGTCGTCACCACTGAGCCGCCCGGGGCGGCCGAAGATCTCGAAGCCGAACAGCCGGCACTCGATCGCGCCGTTGTACAGCGGCGTGCGCCGGCGCTCCTTCATGCCGAGTTGTCGGGGCAGTTCGCGATCGCTGCTGAGCAGCCAGGCTTGCCAGCCGGTGAAGCGCGCGCGAAGCGTCGCGCCGAACGCGCTCATCGCCTGCTCGTGGCGGGTCGCATCGCGCCGCGCCGGGGCGGCGGGCGCCGTCCCGCTGCCTGCCTCGATGCGCTCGCCGTACGGCGGATTGGCCAGGATGATCCCCGGCGCGTCGAACGGCGGGCTCGACCGCGCCGCGTCGATGACTCGGGTGTCGATCGAGCGCGCCGGCAGCCCGGCGCGCTCGATGTTGCGTCGTGCCTGCTCGATCGCGCGGGGATCGACGTCGGACGCGGCCAGGCGAGCCGTGGCCGCGCCGCGCCGCGTGCCGGCCTGGGCCCGGCGGATCGCCTCGGCGCGCAGGGCAGCCCACAGGGTCGCGTCGTGGTCGAGCAGCTTCTCGAGCCCGAACGCGCGCGAGAGCCCGGGCGCGATGTCGAAGGCGACCTGCCCGGCCTCGATCGCGATCGTTCCG
>CALMSQ010000470.1:0-8258 GCA_937872345.1 uncultured Burkholderiales bacterium
CAGCGTGATCGACACCACGATCTTCGCGCCGGGCGTGCGCGCGTGGCGCGACACGCCTTTCATCCGGTTCCCGCCGTCGGGGGTCAGCGCGGCGGTCGACGGCGCCTTGCCCGACAGGATCGTGGCCGTTCCGGTCGCGCCCGCCGTCGAGACCGGCGCGCCGGCGTGATCGGTGACGTAGACGACGAGCGGACTGTCGCCCGAGGCCTCGGCGTCGCTTGCCGTCACGAGTTCGTAGTGCCAGGGCCCGGCCATGCGCAACTGGCCGCCATGCGGCGCCTCCAGCGTGTCCAGGTACGCGTCGTCGTGGGCGAACGCGGGCGAGGCTGCGAGGGCGAGCGCGACCGCGATCGCCGAGCCGGTCAGTGAGCGTTTCATGTCGGTTTCCTTCGTTCGAACGTCAGTAGCTTTCGGAACTTCGTGCATCGAGAAGCCGCTGCAACGGTTTCTCGCCCCATCTCCAGAACATCATCGGCGTGAGCACGGTGTCGAGCACCGTCGAGCTGATCAGTCCGCCGAAGATGACCACCGCGACCGGGTGCAGCACCTCCTTGCCCGGAGCGTCGGCCGACACCAGCAGCGGCACCAGCGCGAATGCCGCCACCAGCGCGGTCATCAGGACCGGCGTCAGGCGTTCGAGTGAGCCACGAACGATCATCGACCTGCCGAATCGCTCGCCCTCGAATGCGCAGAGGTTCACGTAGTGCGAGACCTTCAGGATGCCGTTGCGCGTCGCGATGCCGGCCAGCGTGACGAAGCCCACCAGCGCGGCCACGGACAGCGGCTGTCCCGACACCCATAGCGCGATCACGCTGCCCACCAGCGCCAGCGGGATGTTGCCCATGATGATCAGCGCGAGCGTGGTCGACCGGTAGCGGCCGTACAGCACCAGGAAGATCATCGACAGCGACACCAGCGCCAGCGCTCCGATCAGTCGCGTCGCCTGCTCCTGGGCCTGGAACTGCCCCTCGAGCGAGGTGAAGTAGCCATCGGGCATCGGCCTGTCAACCAGCTCCGCGCGTATCGCGCGGATCACCCCGGTCATGTCGCTGCCGTCGGTGTTGGCGGAAACGACGATCCGTCGGCGCGCGTTCTCGCGGACGATCTGGTTCGGCCCGTCGCCGTCCTCGATGTCGGCCAGCCTGGACAGCGGAACGTATCCGAGCGGCGTCTCGATCGGCAGGCGGGACAGTGCGTGCATGTCGCGGCCGTCCTCGGGCAAGCGGGTCACCAGGTCGAAGCGGCGGTTCCCCTCGACGAGCTGCGTGACGCGTTCGCCGGCGACCATCTGCTCCAGGCCACGCAGCAGCGCGCCGGGCGCCACGCCATGGCGTGCGACCTCGGCGTAGTCGACGCGGATCTTGGTCTGCGGAATCAGCACCTGCTTCTCGATCTGGAGGTCGGTGACGCCGGCAATCCGGGCCATCCTCGCGCGCAGGTCTTCGGCCAGTGCGCGCAGCGTGTCGAGGTCGTCGCCGTACACCTTCAGGGCAATCTGCGCACGAACGCCGGAGAGCAGGTGGTCGAGCCGGTGCGAGATCGGCTGGCCCACGTTGGCGACGGCGGGCAGCCCGGCCAGCCGGGCACGGATCTCGCCGATGACCGCATCCCGGGGCCTTTCCGACGGCTCGAGGTCCACGTCCATTTCGGTGGAGTGCACGCCCTCGGCGTGCTCGTCGAGTTCCGCGCGCCCGGTGCGCCGGCCGACCTGCGTGACCTCGGGCACCTTCATGACGAGCTGCTCGGCCAGCGCGCCGATCCGGCTCGACTCCTGCAGCGACGTGCCCGGCTCGAGCAGCAGGCTCACCGTCAGCGTGCCTTCGTTGAAGGGCGGAAGGAACGACCTCGGGAAGAACGCGAGGGACGCGCCGGCGACCAGCACCGCGGCCGCCGCGACGACGAGCAGGCTCCGGCTGCGATCGAACGACCAGTCGAGCAGCCGTGCGTCCTGGCGCTTCAGCCACGACACCAACGGGCTGTCGCCGTGCCCGAGCAGCTTCATGCCCGGCAGCAGGTAGTACGCCAGCACCGGGGTGAGCGTCACCGAGACCACCATGCTGGCGAGGATCGACACGATGTAGGCCACGCCGAGCGGCGTGAACAGCCGGCCCTCGATACCGGGGAGCACGAACAGCGGCACGAAGACGAGCACGATGATGACCGTCGCATAGACGATGGCCGAGCGCACCTCGAGCGTCGCCGTCGCGATCACTTCGGCGACCGGCCGCGGATGGGCCGACGCGCGCTCGAGCTTGAGCCGGCGCAGGACGTTCTCCACGCCGACGACTGCATCGTCGACCAGCTCGCCGATGGCGATCGCCAGGCCGCCGAGCGTCATCGTGTTGATGGACAGTCCGAAGTAGCGGAACACCAGCGCGCTGGCCAGCAGCGACACGGGAATCGCGGTGAGCGAGATCAGCGTCGTGCGGACGTTGAGCAGGAACAGGAACAGCACGACCGCGACGAGGATCGCGCCGTCGCGCAAGGCTTCCTCGACGTTGCCCACCGAGCGCTCGATGAAGTCCGCCTGCCGGAACAGGAACTGCGGCGCCTCGACCCCGGCCGGGCGGGACTTCGACAGGTCGGCGATCGCCTTCTCGACTTCGCGCGTCAGCGTCACGCTGTCGGCGCCCGGCTGCTTCTGCACCGAAAGGATCACGGCCGGCTTGCCGTCGTACCCGGCGTCACCGCGCTTGATCGCCGGCACGACGCCGATGTTCGCGACCTGGCTCAGCAACACCCGCTGGCCATCGTTCACCGAGACGACCAGATTGCGAAGATCCTCGATCCGCGTGGTGCGTCCGATCTGGCGCACCAGGTACTCGCGCCCGCGCGCCTCGAGGAATCCGCCGCTGGTATTGCCTCCGAAGTCCTTCAGCGCTGCGTCGACGCGTTCCCGCGGCACGCCGAGTGCCTGGAGCTGGTCGGGTCGCAACTCGACCCGGTACTGGCGCACCTCGCCGCCGATGGCGATGACCTGCGCGATGCCCGGAATCGTCAGCAGGCGCGGCCGGACGACCCAGTCGGCGTACTCGCGGACCTGCATCGGGCTCGCCCTGGCGGGGTCGGCCGGCAGGGCGATCAGCAGGATCTCGCCCATGATCGACGAGATCGGGCCGAGCTGCGGGAGCACGTCGGGCGGCAGCTGCCCGCGAACCAGGTTCAGGCGCTCGGAGATCTGCTGCCGGTTGCGGTAGATGTCCGATCCCCATTCGAACTCGACGTAGACGATCGACAGGCCGACGCCGGAGACCGAGCGCACCCGCGTGACCCCGGGCATGCCGTTCATGGTCGACTCGATCGGGAAGGTGACGAGCTGCTCGACTTCCTCGGGTGCCATGCCGCCGGCTTCGGTCATCAGCGTGACGGTCGGCTTGTTCAGGTCGGGGAACACGTCGACGGGCATCGCGCGCAACGTGAGCACGCCGTAGGCGACGAGCAGCAGCGACGCGGCCAGGACGATCAGCCGCTGACGCAGGCTCGTGTGGACGAGGAACTCGAACACTTCAGCGCACCTGCGCCAGCAGGCTGGCGCCCGAGACGACGACCTGGTCGCCCGGGGCGATGCCGGAGGCGACCGCCACCGTCCGCGCGTCGAGCGCTTCGGAGACGACGCGACGCGGCGCGAAGCGCTCGGGCGCGACGTGGACCCAGACGACCCATTCGCCGGCGCGGTTGCGAACGAGCGCCTCCTGCGGCAGGGCCACGCCCCGGAGCGTGCGTGCGCTTCGGGCGATCACCTGCACGGGTTGGCCGACCGCCAGTGCGACGCCGGGTGTCTTCACCCGAAACAACAGGGGCAGCGCCTGCCCGCGCAGCTGCCGGCCGGCGCCGGCGAATTGCAGCGACAGTGTGCCGCCGCTCGTGACCGCGTCGGCGCCCCGGATGCCGTCGGCCAGCGCGGGATCGTAGGCGAGCGCCTCGATCGCGAGGCGGGACGGATCGACGATCTCGAACAGGATGTCGCGGGGTTCCACGACCTGCCCTGCGACGGCGGCGGCCACGCTCACCACGCCGGAAACCGGCGCACGCAGCGCTTCGCGCGCACCGAGCCCCGCGCTCAGTGCGGCGCGGCGCAGTTGCAGCGCCCGCGCCTCCACGCGTGCCGCCTCGAGGTCCTTGCGCGGGACGGCACCGTCGAGCTGCTCGTAGCGCGCCACCCGGCCCTTCGCGATCTCGAGCTGGGCGTCGATCGCCGCCAGTTCAGCCTGTTGGTTGCTGCGCTCGACGTTGCCGATCGTCGGCTGCAGCCAGGCGATCACCTGCCCTTTCGCGACGCGCTGGCCGAGCACCGGCAAGCCGGACGGCCCCGGTTCGACGCGGCCGGCCTGGCTCGCCTGCACGCGGCCGCCGGCGTTCGGATCGGCGACGACCACGCCGGCGAGTTGCAGCGGTGCCGACAGCGGCTCGAGCCTGGCCCGCTGCGTTCGCACGCCGATCCGGTACTGCACCAGCTTGGGCACGAACACGCTGCCGTCGGCCTGCCGTTGCGCGGCGGCGCCTTCGTCGGGCCCCGGCGCGGATGCTGCCGTGCCTTCGGCTGGGGCTGCGCGTACGTCGGACGGCGTGTCGTGGGCCTCGCCCTCGTGGGCCGTCGCGGGCGCGCCCGGCAGCGACAGCGCCGCCGCCAGCAGCACGGGCAGGAATGACGGATTCATCTCGATTCACCCTCCTGTCGGAGTCGTCGGTTTCTGCGGCGGGCAGCGACGAGTCCGGCGCCGGCCAGCACCACTGCGCCCGAGGCGCCCCAGACGACTCGGGCGTTGCGCGACGTCGCTTCCGCGGTACGCCGAGGCGCCGTCACGCCGTCGGGGACTTCGAGCGCGAGCGTCATCAGGTCGGCCGCGTCGTCGGTCTGCACGACGACCGTCAGCGGATGCGATCCCGGGCTGGCAAGGCGGTCCGACGCGACCCGGTACACCCCTGCCTCGACCCGAGCGGCTCCGGCCGTCCAGCCATCGCCCTGCACTTCCAGGCGCGCACCGTCCACCGGTGCGTTCGTGGCGACGTCGTCGAGATACAGGGTCAGGCCGTCGCGTTCGCCCACGGCGAGCAGCGCGAATGTCTCGGTGGCCGTGGCCGCGGCCGCGCGCGGGGCGCGGCCGACATCGGTCGGGGCCACTTGGGCCGGCGCTCCGTGGTCCTCGCCCTCGTGGGCCATGACGGGTATCGCCAACGCGAGCGCGACCAGGAACGAGGCAGGTGTCTTCAAGGCAGTTCTCCCAGCGCCTGGCGAAGTTGCGACACGGCTTCGTCGCGGGCAGCGCGCTGACGCAGGTCGAATGCCTCGGCGTCGAGCGCTGCGGCGCGAACCCGCAGCAGCGTGGTGAGGTCGGCTTCGCCGAGCGCGAACGCCTTCTCGATCAGTTGCAGGTTGTCGGCGGTCAGTTCGCGGCGCCGCCGCGCTGAATCGAGTTGCCGGTCTGCTGCTTCGAGCGCGGCTCGCGCACGGTCGACTTCGCCGGCGACCTCGGCGCGTGCGAACGCCAGTTCGGCTTCGGCGCGCGACGCCGCCGCGATCGCCTCGGCCGTCCGTTGCCGCAACTGCGGACCGGCGGAGAACGGGATCGTCACCCGCAGCCCGATCGCACTGGCGAACGGCTCGGCAGCCGCGCCGCGGTCACGCTCGACGCGCACAGCCACGGTGGGCGCCTCGCGGGCCGACCGGGTGGCCACCCGCAGCGCAGCGCGAGCGACCTCCGCGGCCGCGGCCGCCGCGAGCACCCGGGGGTGGCGATCGAGCGCCGGGTTCGCAGGGGGCGCCGATTCGGCCCCGAGCACCGCGGGCACCGCCGCCCCGGTCAGGGCGCGCAGGCGAGCCTCCGCGCCGAGCAGGGCGGTCTGCGCGTCGATCGCTTCGCTCTCGGCGGCCAGGCGCTCGTTGCGCGCGAGATTCGCGTCGGTCCGGGCCAACTCTCCGGTGGCGAAGCGACGCAGCACGTTGGATTCCAGCGACGCGGCGCTGGCGGCTCGCCGGAGCGCCTGCTCGCGCGCGTTGCGCGCCGCGGCGAGCGCCCACCATCGCGCTCGAACTTCGCCGGCCAACGACAGGCGAAGCGCGGCACGTTGCGTCTCGACCTCGGCGATCGCGCTGCGCGCGTGCGCCTGCCTGGCGGTCTGCTGGCCGGGAAGCCATAGTGGCACGCTGAGCTCCGCTTCCCACTTCTGCGCGCCTTCGTTCCGGTTCATCCGGTCGCTCAGGACGCCGAACGACGCGGCGGCGGGACCCGGCGTCGTGGCCGAGGCGGCGTCGGCCCGCGCGGACGCTTCGGCGCCTCGGGCATCGAGGGTCGCGGCGATCGGGTCGCGGAGCCATGCCTGCTCGAAGGCGTTTGCGAGGGTCTGCGCCCGGGCGCCGAACGCGGCGAGCCAGATTGCGCATCCGATGTACAGGCCAGGTCGCCGTGCGATTCCCATGGCGGGCAAGATAGGATCGCGACCCCGGCGCCGACATGACCCGTCGGTTACAACCTTGTCATGATTGCCCGGCGCACTCGCCGGAGGACGCCCATGTCGCGCCGACGTTGCTCGTCAGTCGGTTCGCGTCGCTTCGAATGCGGCGCCGACGCGGCGATCGATCGAGGCCGGACCGGGCAGAACGATCTCGAAGCATGTCCGGCCGTCGGCCGAGGAGACGCCGATCTTCCCTCGATGGGCCTCGACGATCGTCTTCGTGATCGCGAGCCCCAGACCGGAGCCGTCGCCTTCCTTGACGCGCGACGCATCGACTCGATAGAAGCGGTCGAACAGCCTCGGAAGATGTTCGGCAGCGATCGTCGGCCCCGGGTTCGCGACGCGCAGGCGAACCGAGCCATCGACGCCGGTGTCGATCGACACCTGGATGTCGCCTCCGGGGGGCGTGTGTCGCATGGCGTTAGAGAGCAGGTTGCTCAGTGCGCGCCGCATCATCAGGCGGTCGCCGTCGACGATGCCCTCGCCCGAAAGCGAGAGTCCGACGTGGCGCTCGTCGGCCAGCGCGTCGTAGAAGGCGAACAACTCGCGGACCTCGAGCGACAGGTCGATCCGTCCCGGCTCGGGCACGAGCAGGCCGTGATCGGCATGCGCCAGGTACAGCATGTCGGTGATGGTGCGCGCGAGTCGTTCGTGCTCCTCGAGGTTGGAGTACAGGACCTCCCGGTATTCGTCCGCCGAGCGCATCCTGGACAGCGCGACCTGCGTCTCGGTCATCAGGTTGCTGATCGGCGTGCGAAATTCGTGCGCGAGATCCGACGAGAACTCGGACAGGCGGCGGAACGAGTCTTCCAGGCGGGCGAGCATGTCGTTGAATGCGGCGGCGAGGTCGACGAGCTCGTCAGGGAACGATTTCGCCTGCAGGCGGTTGCCGAGGTGCGTCGCCGAAACGCTCTTGGCCACGCGCGCCATCTCGCGCAGCGGCTCCAGGCCACGCCGCGCCGCGAACCATCCGAAGAGCGCAGCCAGGCCGACCCCTGCAGCAATCGCGAGCCACAACCGGATGCGGAATTGCGCGATGAAGTCGCGATGGTGGCTGACGTCCAGCGCGACCCCGACGAATGTGCGCCCCTGACCCTGCGCCCGGACATCGGCCGGCGCGACGATTCCCCGGAACACGCGCCCGGCGCGCTCGATGGTCCGTACGACCGGCGTCGCCGGGGGCGGGTCTGCGGCGGCCGATTCGATCAGTGCCGCGCCGACGCCCGCGTCCCCGTAATCGAACAGCGGAGGCGCTCCGGGCGCCGAAACGACCACCGACAGGCCGCGGTGGCCGACCAGCGCATCGGCCAGCTCGCTTCGCATCGGCGCGAGGTCGCCGTTCGCGGGGGCCTTCTCGATCACGTGACGGACGAGCTGGAGCTTGCCGTCGAGCTCGTCGCGATCGAGCATCTCGAAGTGCGTCACGACGAGCGTGCCGACGATATGGCCGAAGGCGAGCAGCACGAGGGCCGATGCGACCGCGAAGAGCAGCGTCAGGCGGGCGGTGATCGAGCGGAGCCGCATCACGAGCCGTCGGGCGCCTCGAGGACGTAGCCCATGCCGCGCACGGTGCGGATCAGCTTGGGCTCGAAGTCGTCGTCGATCTTCGCGCGCAGGCGTCGGACCGCGACCTCGACGACGTTGGTGTCGCTGTCGAAGTTCATGTCCCAGACCTGCGAGGCGATCAGCGACCGCGGCAGGATCTCGCCGTGCCGACGCAGCAGCAGCTCGAGCAGCGCGAACTCCTTGGCGGTCAGGTCGATGCGGCGGCCGTCGCGCGTCGCGCGGCGACGGATCAGGTCGAG
>CALMSQ010000471.1:0-14142 GCA_937872345.1 uncultured Burkholderiales bacterium
GGCGTGCAGCGCGACCTTCTGCCGCTGATCGAAGGCACGGCGGTCAACACCCGCTACGGCGTCGTGCGCACCGACCATATCCTGTTCATCGCGTCGGGCGCGTTCCACCTGTCGCGGCCGTCCGACCTGATTCCCGAGCTGCAGGGCCGCCTGCCGATCCGCGTCGAGCTGGGCTCGCTGTCGGCCGACGATTTCGTTCGCATCCTCGTCGACACCGACGCGAGCCTGACGCGGCAATACGAGGCGCTGCTCGCCACCGAGGGCGTGCGGCTGGTGTTCACCGCCGACGGCGTGCGCCGGCTCGCCGAGATCGCGTCGTCGGTCAACGAGAAGACCGAGAACATCGGCGCGCGCCGGCTCTCGACGGTGATGGAGAAGTTGCTCGAAGAGGTCTCGTTCGGCGCCGCCCGGCGCAGCGGCGAGACGGTGACGATCGACGCGGCCTTCGTCGACGGCCGGCTCGGGAACCTCGCGAAGAGCGAGGACCTGGCGCGCTACATCCTGTAGCGCCTGCGGCGCATCGCCGCAGGGCGCCTCGAGTCCAGCCTTTCGGCGCGCCCACGCGGCGCTGCGCCGGTCCCGCTCTTGCCCTCGCTGCACAGAAATTTCACGATAACGCTCCACGGAGCGTGTCGCAGTGGAATGCGCTCGCCTGCGGCTTGACAGTGATATTTCAGAGCCTGTAATATTTCACTGATCCGACAACGCCAATCCAACCGTCGACCCGAATGGCCCCGATCACCGCCGCGCCCGCGAAGCGCGCCGCCACCAAAGCCCCGCGTAGGACATCGCTGAGCGAGCAGGCCTACACGGCGATCAAGCAGCTGATCCTGCGCGGCGACCTGAAGGCCGGCGATCGCGTGACCGAGGCCGGGCTGTGCGAGCGTCTGGCACTGGGCCGCAATCCGGTGCATATCGCGGTGCATCGCCTGCATCGCGAGGGTCTCGTCGAAATCGTCCCGCGCAAGAACATCGTGATCCGTGGCGAGACCATCGAGAGCTTCGTCGAACTCTGGAACGCCCGGCTGCTGGTCGAACCTCACCTGACCGAGTCCACCGCGGCGCGCGCCGACGAGACGCTCGTCGACGAGCTTCGCCGGCTTCTCGCCGTCGGCAGGAAGCGACATCGCGCGGGCGATCGCCATGGATGCATGGAGATCGACCGCGCCGTTCATCAACGGATCTACCAGGCGTCCGGAAACGGGCTGCTGGCCGATTTCGCCAGCCTGCTGCTCGATCGATCGATGCGCCTGTGGTTCGCGCCGCTGGTCGGCCGCTACGAGGACGACCGCACGATGGACGAACTGGCGGCGCTGGTGGACGCGATCGCGCGCCACGATCCGGCCGCGGCACGGCGACTGATGGCCGAGCACATCGGTTCGCTAAGGAACAACTTCGCGCGGTTGCAGGCGGGCATCGATGCCGCCAGCGAGCGTTCCGATCACCACTGAGAGAAGGAGGAGCCTGCCGATGAAACTGCTTGCCACACTTGCCGGCGCGATCGCGTGCGTCGCGCTGTCCGCATCGCCTGCGCTGGCTCAGTGGACCCCGTCGCAGCCAATCCGGTTCATCGTTCCCTACGCGCCGGGTGGCGGGGGCGACACGCTCGCGCGCACGCTCGGCGAGCACGTATCCCGGCAACTCGGGCAGCAGGTGGTGGTGGAGAACCGGGCGGGAGCCGGTACGCTGATCGGGTCGCAGGCGGCGGCAAGCGCGGCGCCCGATGGCCATACGCTGCTGTTCGTCGCCGCGAGTTTCATCATCAATCCGCATCTCATCTCGAAGATGCCGTTCGATCCGGCGAGCGATTTCACGCCGGTTACGCTGATGGCGTCGAATCCGCACGTGCTGGTCGTGCATCCCTCGGTGCCGGCGACGAACCTCCGCGAGTTCGTCGAGTGGGCGCAGCGCCGCAAGGGCGGTGCGACCTTCGCGTCGTTCGGCAACGGTTCGTCCGGGCACCTCGGATTCGAATTGCTGAAGAAGGCGGCGGCATTCGAGATGGTGCATGTCCCCTACAAGGGTGTCGCGCCCGCGACGACCGATCTGATCGGCGGCCAGGTCGACGCGATGTTGACCGACCTGCCGCTCGCCGTCGCGCACGTCCAGACCGGCAAGCTCAAGGCGATCGCGGTCGCCAGCGAGCGGCGTGTGCCGACCTTGCCGGGCGTGCCCACGTTCGCCGAAGCGGGCCTCGGCGGCTTCACGTCGAAGTCGTGGTACGGGTTGGTGGTGCGCAGCGGCACCCCGGCCGACGCCGTGTCGCGACTCAACGCGGCGTTCGTCGCCGCGCTGCGCGACCCTGCGGTCAAGGAGAAGCTGAGCGCGATCGGCATGGACACGATCGGCTCCACGGCGGCGGAGTTCGGTCGCTACATGAAGGACGAATCGGCTCGCTACGGCGAGGCGGTCCGCATCTCGGGCGCGCGCGTCGACTGACGCGGCGTCCGCCAACTTTCGATCATCGATTCGCTTCGAGGAGAACTGCATGGCATCCAGGAAAGTACGTCACGTCTCGCCGCACGTCGCGGAGTACCCGCCCGGACACTGGTCCAACTGCCTGCGCGTGGGCGACGCCGTCTACGTGTCCGGAATGACCTCCCGTGCCAACGACCTCGTGACGATCCAGGGAGACAACGCCTACGAGCAGGCGAGGGTGATCTTCACCAAGATCCGCCATTGCCTCGAGGCAGCCGGTGCGAAGATGGACGACGTGGTCAAGATGGTGATCTACGTCACCGACATGAAGGACAACAAGGAGATCTGGCGCGCGCGCAAGGAGTTCTTCACCGGAGACTTCCCGACGTCGACGTTGGTGCAGGTCGCGGCGCTCGGCACGCCGCAGATCCTCCTCGAGATCGACACGATCGCGCACGCGGGTTGCAGCGGCTGATCCGGCGCGGGGCACGATCATGAAGCTGGCCAGCTACGTCACGCCACGCGGCGCGAGTTTCGGCGCGGTCGAGGGCGACCGGATCATCGACCTGCAGGCCCGCCTCGGTCGCGCCTACCCGGACCTGAGGTCGCTCCTCGTCGGTGACGGCCTGGAGGCCGCGCGGCGCGCGTTGCACGCCTGCGTAGCCGATTTCCGTCAGGACGAAGTCGTGTTCCTGCCGGTGGTTCCGAATCCGGGAAAGATCATCTGCGCCGGCCTCAACTACGAGGAACACCGCCTGGAGGGCAACCGCCCGAAGACCGCCGACCCGGCGCTCTTCCTGCGCTTGCCCGAGTCGCAAACCGGTCACCTGCGTCCGCTCGTTCGCCCGGCGGAATCGAGCCAGTTCGACTTCGAGGGCGAGATCGCACTGGTGGTGGGCCGGCGCGGTCGCCGCATTCCCGAAGAGCACGCCTACGAGCACGTCGCCGGATACGCCTGCTACAACGACAGTTCGGTCCGCGACTGGCAACTCGCCACGTCGCAGTGGACTGCTGGCAAGAACTTCCCCTCCACGGGCGCCTTTGGCCCGTGGCTGACCCTCACGGACGAGCTGTCCGCCGACTCGACGCTCGAGATCGTCACCAGGCTCAACGGCCAGGAGGTCCAGCGCGCGACGACGGACATGATGATCTTTCCGATCCCGAAGCTGATCAGCTTCATCTCGTCATTCACGACGCTGGAGCCCGGAGACGTGATCGTGACCGGGACGCCGGGGGGCGTCGGCATGCGGCGCAGTCCGCCGATGTTCATGAAAGACGGGGACAGGGTCGAGGTGCAGGTGAGCGGGGTCGGAACGCTCGCCAACGCGGTTGTCCCGGGCTAGGTTGGGGGGCATCAGGGCGCGGGCGACAGTGCCTGATACATCAGTTGACATATCAAATGGAATCTCAGTAGACTGGCCACGAAGTGCAGGAGAGACGCGCGTGCTCGAACCGACCCTGGCCGGAAAACGTCGCCGCAAAGACGCGAAGAGCTCCGCGCGGACTGTCTCAGGCTCGCTCGCCGACGATGCCTACCGGCTGCTCAAGTGGAAGATCCTCAGCATGGAACTGGGGCCGGGCTCGTTCCTGAACGAGCAGGAACTTGCCGCCACCACCGGCTTCGGACGCACGCCGATTCACCAGGCCCTTCATCGGCTGAAGTACGACGGCCTGGTCGACATTCGTCCGCGCAAGGGCGTGCTCGTCCGTACCTGGTCTCCGACCGACATCCGCCATCTCGTCGAGGCACGCAGGCCGCTGGAGGAAGCCGTGGTCCGGCTCGCGGCGGATCGGGCGACCGACGCCGAGATCGAGGCGACGCGGGCGCTGCTGGCGACGGGCCGCGGACTGATCGCGGCTTCGGATCGTGACGGGTTGCTGCGACTCGACCAGGAGTTCCACCGCGCGTTGGCCCGGATGAGCCGCAACCCGGTGCTGGCGGAAGTCGTCGAATCCCTGCACCAGCGATCCACGTTGCTCTGGTTCATCCCGATCGCCGATCGCACCGAGTACCAGGCCGTTCAGGCCCAGCACGAGGCGATCCTGAAGGCGGTCGCCGAACACAGGCCCGACAACGCGGTCGTCGCGATGCGGGCGCATCTGGAAGGCTTCGTCAACGCCTGACCCCGGTCGCAGGCCAGAACCCGGAAACAGGACATCCGACCCATGGACTCCAAGAAAATCCACGTCAAGTCGCCGCTGGGCGAGATCCTCGTCCGCATGGACGAACTCGATCCCGACGGGTGGATCACGTTCCCGACCACCCCGCTGCGACAGTACTTTCTCTGGGTGCACCCCGACACCGGCGCGAGCATCGCACTGGTCGAATTCCCGAAGGGGTCGGGCATTCCGGTCAAGCACACGCACGCGTCGAACCAGTTCATGTACTGCATCGAGGGCGAGTACGAGTACACGGACAGCCGAATCGTGCTGCGCCCCGGCGACTTCTACATGAACCCCAAGGACAACGCGCACGGCCCCACGCTGGCGCACCAGGACAGCCTGCTGCTCGAGATCTACGACGGTCCGCACTACTACGAGAAGCCGGAGTACCACTCGGACGAGACGATGATCGTCCCGAGTGCCGGAAAGCGCCCATGACCGCGCTCGTCGCCGCGGCAATCGCCGAGGCGCCGGGCCGTTCGCCACGGCTCAAGGTCTCCGCGCGCCATATCGTCAAGCGCTTTGGCGGCACGACCGCGGCGGACGACATCAGTCTGGACATCCGCGACGGGGAGTTCATGACCCTGCTCGGCGAAAGCGGCTGCGGAAAGACCACGCTGATGCGGATCATCGCAGGGCTCGAGAGCGTCGACTCGGGGTCGGTGCTCATCGACGGGAAGGACGTGACCGCGTTTCCGCCGCGCCAGCGCAACCTCGGGATGGTGTTCCAGCAGTACTCGCTGTTTCCGCACATGACCGTCGCCGAGAACGTCGCGTACGGATTGCGCGTCAAGCGCAAGGCGGAGTCGGAGGTGCGCACCGTAGTCGACCGCATGCTCGATCTGGTCAGGCTTCCCGACCTGCGCGATCGCCGGCCGGCCCAGCTGTCCGGCGGGCAGCAGCAGCGGATCGCACTCGCGCGCGCGCTCGCGACGAGTCCCGAACTGCTGATGCTCGACGAGCCACTGGGGGCCCTCGATCTCAAGCTGCGCAGGCAGTTGCAGGTCGAGCTCAAGCGCATCCATCGGGAGACCGGGACGACCTTCCTCTTCGTGACGCACGACCAGGACGAGGCGCTGTTCCTGTCCGACCGGGTCGCGGTGATGCGATCGGGGCGCATCGAGCAGCTCGACGATCCGATGCGCATCTACCACCGGCCCGCCAACGAGTTCGTAGCCGACTTCGTCGGCGACGTCACTCTGCTTCGTTGCGAGTACGACGCGGCGCAAGGTGGTGTCGTGCTCGAGGGCGGCCATTTCCTGCCGCTGCCGCTCGACGGTGCGCGAGGCGCGATCACGCTCGTCGTGCGGCCCGAGCACGTGAGTCTCCTGCCTGCCGCGAGCGGGGCGCACGGTGTGCAGTGCCGGATCGAGGATTGCGCGCACCAGGGCGGCTCGACGTTGTACCTCGTGCGCCTCGCCAACGGCGAGTCGCTAAAGGCTCGAAGCCTCGGCGCGCCTTCCGCCGAACTCCCGCCCGGCGGCGCGGCGCTGGCCTCGCTGGCCGGCTGCCGGGTTGCCTTTCCGCGCTGAACCGCAATGAGCGACGCATCGCGCCGCGCCAGGCGGGGTTGGATCACCGGGCTCCTGTTCGGTCCGGGCCTGGTCCTGATCGTGGTGCTCCTCGTGCTGCCCGTGCTGGAGATGGCGGTCATCAGCTTCCGGCGCGAGGACTTCGGGCAGATCCTTCCCGGATTCACGCTAGGCAACTATGCGTCGATCGTGCAGGGCGGCGTCTACGCGCAGATCTTCCTGCAGACGTTCGGCGCGGCAGCCCTGGTGACGGTGTCGTGCATCGTGCTCGGCTTTCCGGTCGCCGCCGCGATTGCCGATGCGCCGCCGAAGTGGCGCGGGCTGCTGTACTTCCTGGTCGCGGCGCCGCTGCTCGTAAACACCGTGGTGCGCACCTACGGTTGGTTGCTCATTCTCGGCAGGAAAGGGCTGCTCAATGAACTGCTGATCGGATCGGGCCTGATCGACGAGCCGCTGGCGCTCTCTGGCAACTACATGGGCCTGATCATCGGCGGCACCCAGGTGTTCCTGCCGTTCATGATCCTCTCGATCACCACGTCGCTGGTGGCGATCGACCGCCGCCTGATCGAGTCCAGCGAGATCCTCGGGGCCGGGCCGCTGAGGGCGTTCGTCGACGTGACCTGGCCGCTCGCGATGCCGGGCGTCATCGCCGGTTCGGTCCTGGTCTTCAGCCTGATGCTCGGCGCCTTCGTGACGCCGCTGATCCTGGGCGGCACGGCGGTGAAGTACCTGTCGGTCGCGATCTACACCGACGCGCTCGTCCTGTTCAACCTGCCACGCGCGACGGCGCTTGCCATGGTGCTCCTGCTCGTCGTGTTGCTGGCCTACGGCGTGCAGAAGCGCTGGCTTCGACGCTACGAGGAGCACGCATGATCGCCGGGCGCGGGCTGCGCACCGCCAGGACGATCGCCGCGGCTGCGGTCTACCTGTTTCTGGTGCTGCCGATGATGGTGGTCGTGTTGTTCAGCTTCAGCGACAGGTCGTACTTCACGTTCCCGCCGACGGGCTTTTCGCTGCGCTGGTACGAGGCGGCATGGGATTCGGGGAAGTTTCTCGGTCCGGCACTGCGCAGTCTCGTGCTCGCGACGCTCGCCACCGCGGTCGCGGCGGCCGTATCGGTGCCTGCCGCACTCGCCTTGCGGCGGATGGCGCCAGGGCGGTTGCGGGCATTGCTCGAGTTCGTCTTCCTCAGCGCCTTGATCGTTCCGGCACTGATCGTGGGCATCGCACTGCTCTATTCGTTCAACCGCTTCGGACTGATCGATAGCTTCGCCGCTCTGCTGGCCGCGCACGCGCTGATCGTTTTTCCGTTCGTGTTCCGGGCCGTGCTCACCAGCGTCATGGGACTGCAGCAGGCGTTGATCGACGCTTCGGAGATCCTCGGGGCCGCGCCTCTCTACACGTTTCGGCGCGTGGTCCTGCCCTCGCTGGTGCCGGGCCTGGCCTCGGGCGCGATCTTCGCGTTCATCGTCTCGCTCGACCAGTTCACGGTCAGCCTGTTCGTCACGCAGTCGGTGCAGATCGTCCTTCCGGTGGCGATCTACCAGTACCTGTTCGACGTCAACGATCCGGTGGTCGCCGCCGTCTCGACGGTCCTCGTCGTGTTCGGCCTGCTGGTCGCCATGGTAATCGACCGCTTCGGCTGGCTGCGCCATCTCGGCGGAACCGGCGGTTGATGCGGATGCCTGCCGTTCACGCCCTACACGACTTTCAAAGGAGGTCAACGTGAGTATCGATCTGGATCGTCGCGCCCTGCTGGGCGCCGCCGCGGCCGCGTCCGCGGCGTCCCTGATGCCTTCCTTCGCGTCCGCGCAAGCCCAGGAAATTGCGGTCGGCTGGTACCCGGGTCTGCTGGGAGGAAACTTCCGCAAGGGCTTCCTCGACACTTATCCCGAAGCGAAATCGGTGAAGATCATCGAGTCCTGGGACAACCCGCGCTTCACGCAGATGCAGGCAAACCGGAACCAGCCGAACCTGCACGTTGCGATCTTCCTCGACGTGCTGCTGCCGATCGTCGCACGCTCGGGCTTGATCACGGAGTTGTCCAGCGCACAGATCCCGAACCTCGCCGACGTCGATCCCCGCGTCCAGTCGGCTGCTGGCAAGTTCGCGGTGCCCGCGACCTACGGTTCCTGGGGGATCGCGTACAACGCGAAGCACGTCAAGAAGCCGATCACTTCCTGGGCTGACCTGTTGCGCGACGACCTGAAAGGCCACGTCTCGTCCCCCAACATCACCTACAACTCTTCGATCTACACGCTCGACGCCCTGGCCGGACTCAAGGGAGGGAGCCTCAAGTCACCCGAGGCGGGCCTCGAGGCGACACACCAGATTCGCCGAAGCGGGCCGGGCCTCTGGGATCAGGAGAGCATCGCGGTGGGTTGGCTGAAGACCGGCGAGATCTGGGCGACCCCCTATTTCAGCGGGAACGTCCTCGCGATGATGAGGGACCCGGACCTGGCCGACTTGCGCTTCGCCATTCCGGCCGAGGGGGCCTATGCGGTGTCGATGAATATCACGCGCGTGAAGAACGCAAGTGGTGGCGCAGCGCCGGAAGCGTTCATCAATCACATGCTGAGCGTGCCCGCCCAGGAGGCATGGGCGCGCGCGGGCGGCGGGCGCCCGGTCAATGCGAAGGCTGCCGTCCCCAAGGACGTCGTCGACACAGTGCCCACTGCCGACAAGCTCAGGCGCGTCGATTGGGACTATTACGCGGCCAACCGCACGGCGATCGTGGATCAGTGGAACAAGGTGGTCAATCGCTGAACGACGCGCGCTCGCGGGGTCGGCCTCGGGCGGACTGCCCGGGGCCTCATCAGTCCCGGTTCTCGAGCAGCATCAGCCCCGACGCGGTGTTCGAGATCGGGATGTGGTAGTTCGCGTGCAGCTTGCTGACCTTGCCGGTCAGCGCGCCGCGCGCGACCAGCCACATCAGCAGCTCGACGCCTTGCGTGCCGACCAGCTCGACCAGATCGAGCGTGGAGTATTGCGTGGCCCACTTCGGGTCGTCGGCCAGGCTGTCCATGAACTTGCGGTCGAATTCCTTGTTGATGTAGCCGGCGCGCGTGCCGTCGAGCTGGTGCGAGAGCCCGCCCGTTCCTATGACGACGACGCGCTCCTCGGTGTCCCACGACTCGATCGCCCGTCCGATGGCTTCGCCGAGGCGATAGCAGCGCGACGCCGACGGCAGCGGCGCCTGCACCGTGTTGACGCAGACCGGGATCGTGCGCACGGGCCAGCGCTGGTCGGGCCACAGCAGCGCCATCGGCAGCGTGAACGCGTGGTCGACCAGCATCTCCTGGCAGGTGACCACGTCGAACTCGTCGGTCACCAGCGATTCGATCAGGTGCCACGACAATGCCGGGTCGCCCTTGAACGGCGGAAGCGTCGGGATGCCCCAGCCTTCGTCGGCATTGCGGTATTCGGGGGCGGCGCCCACCGCGAAGGTGGGCATCTTGTCGAGAAAGAAGTTCAGGCCGTGGTCGTTGTAGACGACGACCGCGACGCTGGGCCGCACTTTCCCCAGCCAATCGCGCACCGGCGGGAAGCCGTCGAAGAACGGCTTCCAGTAGGGATCGTCCTGCAGCCCCTTGTCGATGGCGCGGCCGATGGCCGGCACGTGCGAGGTCGTGATGGCACCGACGATCTTGGCCATGTCGTCAATCCCTTCCGGCTGCCAGCAGCCTCGCCTTGAACGCTTCCTTGGTCATGCCGGTCTGCTGGGCGCCGATGTCCTGCACGTCCAGGCCGAAGATGCCGGCGAACTTTGCCAGGTAGTACACGTTGCCGCCGGCTTCGATCAGCTGCAGCACGTTGCGGTTGCGGATCGCCTCGCGCTGCTGCGGGGTCAGTCCGTACTTCGCGCAGTAGGCGTCCTCGTCGCGCAGGAACTCGGCCCGGTTGGCGGCCTCGTTGAACGAGAAGCACATCTTGTTCAGCGCGTATCCCTTGCGCGCCTGCTCGCCGTCGAAGACGGTGGTGCCGGGGATGCGGCGCTTCTCGGCGTTCATCGTGGGCTCCGGTCGCTGGCTCGTGACGCAAGGCTAACCGGGCGAGGGCGGACGTGCCTTGCCCCGGATCAAGTCATTGCGGCTCGATCCGCGCCGCACGAATCACGTCGCGCCAGCGCCGGATCTCGCTCGCCAGCAGGATGGCGAGTTCCTCCGGCGTGCCCGGCTGCGGCCGAACGCCCATTTCGAGCAGCCGCTGCAGGACAGAGGGCGCAGACAGCGACTCGCGGATCGCGGCATTGAGTCGTGCGACGACCGTGGCGGGCGTGCCCGCCGGCGCGGCCAGCGCGTTCCACGAAGCGACGTCGTAGTCGGCCACGCCGGCCTCCTGGACCGTGGGCACCGTCGGAAGCACGCGGTTGCGCCGCGCCGCGCTGACGGCCAGGGGCCGGAGGGCGCCGCCGGCGATCTGCGGCAGCGTCGGCCCGAGGATCTCGAATGCCACGTCGATCTCGCCGGCGCGCAGCGCGGTGAGCACGGCCGGCGTGCCCTTGTACGGGACGATCAACGCGTCGATGCCCGCGCGGGTCTTGAACAGCTCGGCCGCGAGATGCTGCGTCGAGCCGATCGCGATCGTGCCGACGTTGAGCTTGCCCGGGTTCGCGCGGGCCCAGGCGAGCAGGTCGGGCAACGTGCGAAAGCGCGACGCCGAGTCGGCGCACAGCACGAGGTCGAAGAAGCCCAGCGTGCCGACCGGCGCGAGGTCGCGGGTCACGTCGTACGGCAGCTTGCGGAACAGGCTCGCGCTGACCGCGTTGGCGTTGCTCATCAGCAGCAGCGTGTAGCCGTCGGGCGCCGCGTTGACCACGGCCGTGGTCGCGACGATGCCCCCGGCGCTGGGCCGGTTGTCGACGACGATCGACTGGTCGAGCGATGCGCCCATCGCGCGCGCGACGAGGCGGGCGGTGAGGTCGGCAATGCCCCCCGGCGCGAACGGGACGACCAGCGTGATCGCGCGTTCGGGATACCCGCGCTGCGCGAACGCGCGCGGCGAAGCGGCCAGCGCCGCGGCGGCGCCGAGCAGCGCGCGGCGCTGGCCGCGGTGCGATCGGTCGGCCATGGCGACTTGCGCCCCGCTGCGCGGCCGCGTCAGGCGCCCGCCGCGAGCTGCTGCTCGAGACGGTGCAGCGTGCGGTAGCACGGCAACACCTTCGCGACGCTGGCGTTGGGCTCGCGGTTCTCGCGGATCGCGGCGAAGAACTCGCGGTCCTGCAACTCGATGCCGTTCATCGACACGTCGACCTTCGAGACGTCGATCTTCTGGTCCTTGCCGTCGAACAGGTCGTCGTAGCGCGCGATGAACGTGCCGTTGTCGCAGATGTAGCGGAAGAAGGTGCCCAGCGGGCCGTCGTTGTTGAACGACAGGCTCAGCGTGCAGATCGCGCCGGTGCTCGCCTTGAGCTGGATCGACATGTCCATCGCGATGCCCAGCGTCGGGTGGATCGGCCCCTGCAGCGCGTTGGCCGCCACGATCTCGCCGCCGGCCTGGTAGGCGAACAGGTCGACCGTGTGCGCCGCGTGGTGCCACAGCAGGTGGTCGGTCCAGCTGCGCGGCTGGCCGAGCGCGTTCATGTTGGTGCGCCGGAAGAAGTAGGTCTGCACGTCCATCTGCTGGATCGCGAGCTCGCCCGCGACGATCTTGCGGTGCAGGTACTGGTGGCTCGGGTTGAAGCGGCGCGTGTGGCCGCACATCGCGACCAGCCCGGTCTGCTTCTGCAGCGCGACCACCGCCTCGGCGTCCTTCAGGCTGTCGGCGAGCGGAATCTCGACCTGCACGTGCTTGCCGGCCTTCAGGCACGCGATCGCCTGCGACGCGTGCATCTGCGTCGGCGTGCACAGGATGACCGCGTCGACGTCCTTCATCGCGAGGCTGTCGGAGAGTTCGGTGGTGACGTGGCCGATGTCGAACTTCTTCGCGACCTCGCGGGTCTTCTCGAGCTCGCGGCCGACCAGCGACACGACCTCGACGCCGTCGATGTTGCGGATGCCCTCGATGTGCTTGACGCCGAACGCGCCGGCGCCGGCCAGTGCGACCCTGATCGTTTTCATGGAAACTCCGTGTCCGTTCGCGCCGATTCGCTCAGCGCTGGTTTTCGAGGATCAGGTGCCCGACCGCCGTGTTCGACGCGGGCACGTGGTAGAAGCGGTGCGCGACCTTCGGCGGCTTGCCGCCGGCGACGTCGGCCATCGCGCCGCGGGCGATCAGCCACATCACCAGCTCGATGCCCTCCGAGCCGGCCTCGCGCACGTAGTCGATGTGCGGCATCTTCGACAGTCCCTCGGGGTCGGCGATCAGCCGGTCGAGGAACGCGTTGTCGAATTCGCGGTTGATCAGCCCGGCGCGCGGGCCCTGCAGCTGGTGGCTCATGCCGCCGGTGCCCCAGACCTGCACCTTCAGCGGCTCGTCGAACGATTCGATCGCGCGGCGGATCGCCTGGCCGAGCCGGAAGCAGCGCTGCCCCGAAGGCACCGGGTACTGCACGACGTTGACCGCGAACGGGATCACCGGGCACGGCCAGGCCTCGGTCTTTCCGCACATCAGCGACAGCGGCACCGTCAGTCCGTGGTCGACGTCCATGCGGTTGACGATCGTCAGGTCGAAGTCGTCCTGGATCACCGACTGCGCGATGTGCGAGGCGAGCTCCGGATGGCCGATCACCTTCGGCACCGGGCGCGGGCCCCAGCCCTCGTCGGCGGGCGTGAACTCGGCGGCGGTGCCGATCGCGAAGGTCGGGATGAGCTCGAGGCTGAACGCGTTGGCGTGGTCGTTGTAGACCAGGAAGATCACGTCGGGGCGGTTGTCCTTCAGCCACTGCTTCGAGAACTCGTAGCCGGCGAAGACCTTCTGCCAGTACGGTTCGTGCGTCTTGCCGAGGTCGAGCGCCGCGCCGATGGCCGGCACGTGCGAGGTGTAGACGCTGGCGGTGATCGATGCCATCACTTCTTCTCCCCGACGTAGCGGTTGCCCTCGATCGAGCGCCCCCCGCGGATCATCATGTCGCGGTATTCCTCCTCGGTCATTCCGGTCATGCTGCCCGCCATCTGCTGGAAGCTCTTGCCGTCGGTCGCGCCGATCTTGGCCAGGAAGTAGATGTTGCCACCCAGCTCGATGCAGCGGTTGAGGTCGCGCGCCATCACCGCCTGCTTCTGCGCTTCGGTCATCGGCCACTCGTCGAGATAGGCGCGCTCGTTCGCCTTGAAGCGCGCCCGGTTCCCGGGCTTCATCAGCGACATGCAGAACTGGTTCAGGTGGTAGCCCTTGCGCGACTGCTCGGCGTCGAAGATCGTCGTGCCGGGGACGTCCTTGTAGGGTTTGGCGAGTGCCATGGCTCAACTCCTTGGTTGCTGCACCGCGCGTCGGGGCGCCTGCGCGCCGCGACGTGCGGAGGGTTTGCGCGTGCGAAGGCGCAGGCAAAGGGTGGGGCAGGGGCTCGGGCCAGAGACCGGCCAGTCTGCCTCGGGTGCGCCTGGTGCTTGCCCCCGCTGCGCGGGGGTGCCCTGCGATGCTCGCAGCGCCGGCCCCGCGGCGAAACTCGCTACGCTCGCTGCGCGAGCTCCGCTCAAACAATCGCCGCGAGAATGATGGACGAAGCGCGCTACGCGCGCGGGCCGGCGCTCCTGCGCTTCTCGGCTGCGCACGAGGCGCGCCCGAGGCAGACTGGCCGGTCTCTGGCCCGAGCCCCTGCCCCACCCTTTGCCTGCGCCTTCGCAGTCACCGTCGTCGTGCTCGAGAGCAACGGCCCCGTCTTCGGTCCGAGCACCATCGACGTTGCATGAGCGGCATTCGGCAGCGGGCCAGGGCACGGCGCAGTGCGCGGGGCGTGCGTGCCGCGGGGCGATGTCGGCGGCGCCGAGCAGCGCAGCCTCGGGGTCGGCGCGCGAAGCGCGCTTCGTACATCTGACTCGCGGCGATTGTTTGAGCGGAGCTCGCGTAGCGAGCGCAGCGAGTTTCGCCGCGCGACCCCGAGGCGAGCAGCGGAGGGAAGTCGGTGCGAAGCACCGACCGCCGTCGTCATCGC